>JAGLEG010000031.1 GCA_023145185.1 Thermoplasmata archaeon | reverse complement strand
AAACCAATCCGGAGAAGTACAGGGCGTGCAGGGAGTATAATTCAGAGAATGTTAACGGTTCCATTTTCGAGGCGGTAAAGGATGCAGATGCGTTATTATGCGCTTCGACGCCGGTGCCAGGCACTGTCACTAAGGATATGATACGGAGCATGGGAGATTCTCCCATCGTATTCGCTGCAGCCAATCCTGAACCTGAGATCTGGCCCTGGGATGCTCATGAGGCTGGAGCTGAGGTCGTGGCAACTGGAAGGTCGGACTTTCCGAATCAGATAAACAATTCACTGGGTTTTCCAGGGATATTTCGCGGAACACTGGACGTTCAGGCAAGTACTATCACCGACAGCATGTGTATAGCAGCCGCCCGGGAGTTGGCAAGTGTCGCAGAAGAAAAGGGGCTGACGAAGGATTACATCATTCCCAATATGGAGGAGTGGGAAGTATTTCCCAGGGAGGCTGCTGCTGTGGGAATTCAGGCTATAAAGGAGGGTTTGGCCCGTCTGACCTTTTCCCATCAGGAACTTCTTGATATGGCGCACAGGTCCATAAGGGACGCAAGAGATGAGACCAAGTTCAAGATGGAAAAGGGATTGATACCTGAAGCACCGGATGGAACTAAGTTATGATCGGATAAAGCTGGCGAATAAAGAATCCAGGAAAAATGGAGACATCTCAAATGCTGGATCATAAATGTCCTTGCTGTAGTAACATTCTCAATAGATACAGGAGATATCTTTACTGTTTCAGTTGTTCTAAACAGTTCAAGGAGAGGTTATTCGGTAGAGGTGTCAAAGAGGTAGAGAATACGATCCAGAAAGATCAGGAGAGGTCGATGGAGAGGTGAGGATCCAATATTGGCCTTCAATTAAGTTTTCCTGTCTCCAGTTCTATAAGGTCATTATTACAGGAGGAACTCTCGGAGGGGTCGGTGTTATTTTCTGTCTCATTCATGAAGATGTCAATGAGTCTTCCTACAGAGGACTTGAAACCCTTTCTATTGTAAAGAACAGATCTGATCCTGGACCTGGTATAGGCACCGGTAAAGATCAAAGCCACATTGACGAAATATAATATGAGCGGAGCCATCCAAATTGGTAAGGAGGGGAATATGGTGTCGTTTAGTGAGAAATTACCCTCAAGTATAGTATCAATGATGAGATCTCCTATGGTGTCGACATAGATCCTCTCAAGAACAAATGTTCTAAAAATGGAGTAGATAACTTTTAATAACCCGGAGATCACAACCAGGAACATAAGCGAGATAATTGGAATATATGACGAGTTGATCAACCGTTTAAGCGTCCTGTTGACGTACTTGTGGCCAATGCTTATGATCATCTTGTCATGGTGGAGTCTGGCCAATTTATTCCCTACAATATATGCCCTTACATATGCGTGAAGCAGAGCCCTGAGAACGATTCTCCATATTATCCAATATATAACGAAGATCAACGGCCAGATATACCAGGAGTGGTTCCGGGATAGATCGATCGGAGTGGTCAGGGTAGGAAAAATAAAAAAGTAAGTTAGGATGGGAATTAGATAAATCAGCCAGAGAGATTTGTAGAATGTCACATTTATTGGACCCGCGGTAGGGTCATCCGATCTAGTTTTTCCTATGGACCTATAAGCCCCGAGGAGTTTAAAAGACCCTGAAACTAGAAGTTGAAACCCTCTAAGTCCTATCAAGATCCCCATAATGAACGGTAATGGATCCTCAATGCTCCCTTTTATTAACGTTACCAGGAGGATCATGATGTACATTGCAGATCTGGTGATCTTGGATATGCCACCCATGATCAGCTTCTTTTTTCTCCATCTGAAGAATGATTTTTTTATCTGGTTCATTGATCTCGGAATGCTTATTTTAAACATTCCATTGATCCAAGTATTATCTTCATTGCCGTAGGGATCATCATTGTGGTCGTCTTTGAACATCCGTTTCAGGGCCCCATATTGTCCACATTATCAAGCATAGGTCGAATACCTTGCAGAATAATGGAGTAACCGATCTCCTCAAGGGCGTAAAGATCAATGTCCGATATTTTCTCTCGATTTAGATCTCCGAACCTTTGTTTCGCAACAGGAAATTCGTTGTAAAATGATTCCATGTGCTCATTTTCCATTGTTAGCCAGGGTTTTTTGATCAGGTGGAACATCCTGATAGAACAGTACAGGATATCCAGGAGTTTTTCCAATCTCAGAACCATCTCATCCTTGTCGCCCATTCCGGTGATAAGTTCAATCCTACCCTGGAATAGGCTGTCTCTAAGCACTCTTTCAGTATGAGCCCTTAGGTGTTCCTGCGATATGGCGGAAAGGCCCTTGAAAAGGGTTTTTCCATATATCGTCTGGTAGTGCACCAGGATGTTAAGGAATAATTGTGGCACCGAATCCATCATACCCTCGATCTCTCCCAATTCCAATATAAGCGGATTTGAGAGGTTCAAGGATTTCTGTTTCTTAAGGGCTTTTTTCAGTTTCCTGGTTATCTCCAGATCAATGTGTTCAACCACGATAAGGACTTTGTAATCATCAGCTTCTTCAGTATCAAGATATAGGTCATTTCCGTAGAGAACAACTGAATTGATATCCATTCCATTTATTCCGGCGATCTCCTGAAATATTTCCGTTGCGCTATCGATAACCTTCAAATATATCCCCCGACGAATACAACATGATTGATTATTGTTAAATATATTTCTATTAAGGAGTGTGAAATAAACTCTTCCATGTGGATAGAAATATGCTGGCCATGGCAACATTTAAATGCGAAATGTTGATACACTCAAATCCCAAGATGTCGGGCCTGTAGCTTAGCCAGGTAGAGCAGACGGCTCTTAACCGTAAGGTCAAGGGTTCGAACCCCTTCAGGCCCGCCAGATCTCTTAATGGATTTAAGTTTTTTCAGCTTATATAAGAGTCCCATCAATTTTTGGGTTCGAACCTTGGTCTTCCAAACACCACACTTAAAATGTGTTTGAAAGGTGAGATGCGATGGAAGGGATATTTCTGAAAGATAG
>JAGLEG010000309.1 GCA_023145185.1 Thermoplasmata archaeon | reverse complement strand
CCTTCTCCCTCTCAAATAGCTCCTTCCTGGAGGTCTCCAGGGTATTGAGGTCCATCTTGATCAGATCGAGGTCAGATAAGAGCTCCTGCAGCCTGGACGTTTCCTTCTGCAGATCCTCCAGGGAGATGTCGTCCTCCGAGGGGGGACGGGGAGAGGGGTGATCGGGAGACCCGCACACGGGACACTCCTTGCCTGTTTCCAGCGCACTTGCAAGCTCCCCCGCGATGGACCCCTCCCTCCTCTTTCCAAGGGATAGAACCTGCTCTTTTTGTTTCTTTACCCTCACTTCAAGCTCCTTCCTGCGTTCATCGAGCTTCTGGACCTTTGATCCTTTATCAACGATCTGGTTCAGGATGCCCACAAGGTCATTTCCTGCGCTCAACAGCTGGGAGAGCTTCACCATGTCTTCCTTCACCCCCAACCCATCAAGTTCTTTTTTTATCGACACCAGCTTCTCCTGGTTCACCCTCTTCGTGTCCAGTATCCCTGACCGCTCCTTTACCAGGTTGACCAACGCCTCCTCCTTTCCGTTTTGCTCCGCCTTGAGAGCGCTCATCTCCTGGACCCTGGGAAAGATCACCTCAAGCGAAGCGATCCTGTTCCTCTCCTCTTCCAGCCCCTTCTGTTTGATCGGCAGCTCCCGCCTGGACCTCTCCTTCACCTCTTTGAAATCGTATTCAACCTTCTCGTGTTGACCGGTCAGCTCCCTGACCTCCAGATCGAGGTCTGACCTGTCCCTCGTCAATCCATCAAGCCTCTCAAGGTCCGGGCTCATCCTCTGGGCTTTCCCATTCAGATCGAGAACGGATGATATCTTTTCGATCTCCTCCTTCTGAATGACTTCCAGCTCCTTTCTTCTCCTCTTCGACTTCTCAAGTTCTGTATATATCCTGTAAGCGGTCCTTGAGATCTCAAGGCCTTTCAAAACGGACTCCCAGACGATCTTCTTTTCGGCCTCAACCTTCAACACCTCCCCGAAGCTCTCATCCAGGTTCGACACCACATCTGATGACCACTCGTTGAACATCACACCTTCACCGGGTCCACCATCAAGCATCAGCTTCTCGACTATGGTGTCCACCAACGTATCCTTCCTGGTCCCCTCCACCTTGATCTCATTGTAGAGCTTCTTTGACCTGCTGTCGA
>JAGLEG010000308.1 GCA_023145185.1 Thermoplasmata archaeon | reverse complement strand
CCCACAAAAGAGCTGATGGTCCATAAGGGTGGACTCACCAGTTCGTAATAACCTGAAAGGGGGGTCGACCCCCCTTCCACTTTTTTTCAATGATCCCCTCAAAGCGGCTCCTTTCCCATATGGATAGGTGATGAGATCACCTCCTTTTTGTGTTTATCATCGGGAGAGTTTACTTGAAAACTCCCAAAAACTTATATACGACATCTTTAATGGCCGGCTGCACGTCTAATCATGAGGCCCCCTGGCCATGCGGTAAGGGCAACCACTGGACCCTGATCCCGACCTATCTGGACCCTCCTGGGTTTCTTCTCCGGTCGGAAAACCGCAACGGTCGGGCTGGTTGATAGGCGTCCAAAGTGCCCTGCCCGTACGCGGAAAAGAGCATTTTGGTCTATAGAAAAGGAAAACGATCCTGGAGGAATGAGATGGCAGACAAACACGCGCCAAGAAAAGGGTCAATGGCACACAGCCCCAGAAAGAGGGCTAAAAGCGAAACCCCAACGATCAAATCTTGGCCAGAGGGCGGATCAGAACCCAAGGTTCAGGGCTTCGCTGGTTATAAAGCTGGAATGACCCATGCTTTCCTGGTTGATTACAGGCCGACATCCACCACGTCGGGACAGGAGGTTCAGATACCTGTCACGGTCGTGGAGGTACCCCCTATGAAAGTGATGGGAATACGGGTCTACGAGCAGACCCACCTCGGCTTGAAGACCATCAATGAGATATGGTCTGAGAAGCTGGATAAGGAACTGGTAAGGAAGACGCCCGTGTACACCAAGAAAAGGAAGGTGGACATCAAGGCCCTCGAAGGCGAGGATGTGGATGATGTGAGGCTAATTGTCCATACCCAGCCGAAACTTGTGAAGAGCATCCCCAAGAAGAAACCCGAGATCATGGAGATGAGGGTTGGCGGGGGATCCATCAAGGAGAGGACCGAGTACGCCAAGACCCTCCTGGGCAAGGAGCTTACGTTCAAGGATTTCCAGCATGAGGGTTCAATGGTAGATATCATATCGGTGACGATCGGGAAAGGGTTTCAGGGATTGAACAAGAGGTTCGGGGTGAAGCTCCTGTCCCACAAGAACTCCAAACACAGGAGGATGATCGGAACCCAGGGTCCGTGGCACCCGGCATGGATCATGAGCACGGTACCGAACTCGGGACAGATGGGGTACCACAAGAGGACCGAGTTCAACAAGAGGATATTGAAGGTAGGGAAGGAGGGAGCCGAGATAAACCCCAAGGGCGGTTTTCTGCACTACGGAGATGTGAACAACTCCTACGTCCTCATCCACGGTTCCATTCCGGGCAGCACGAAGAGGCTGATCCGGTTCAGGGACACGGTGAGGTTCAGGGGTGAATCGGTCGCTCCGGAGCTCACCTTCGTGAGCACGGCTTCAAAGCAGGGAAATTGAGGTGGTAGACGATGGTAGAAAAAAAGGTAGCAGGAAAGAAAAAGGCCCCCGTCAGACCCACCGTTAATATTTACGGTAAAGATGGAAAGGTCAAGGGAAAAGTCGACCTTCCCGATGTATTCAATACTCCGTTCAGGCCAGATATCATTCGGAGGGCGGTCGTGGCCGCTCAGGCGAACAGAAGGCAGAGATACGGGCCCAACCCCAACTCTGGAATGAGGCATGCCACCTCGACCTGGGGTAAGGGAAGAGGAGTTGCAAGGGTCCAGAGGCTCACACAGGGACGCCACGCCGCGGAGTCTCCAAACAACGTGGGAGGCAGAAGAGCGCACCCGCCAAGGCCCGAGCATTCATTCGAGAAGAAGATCAATGTCAAGGAGAGGCAGCTGGCGAAGGCCTCCGCCCTTGGAGCATCTTCCGTGGAGGAGATGGTAAGGGGACGGGGACATCGTTTCGATGAGAAGATCTCACTGCCCGTCATCGTGGTAGATGACATCGAGGCCATGGAGAAGTCCAAGGAGATACTTGAGTTCCTTGATTCACTGGGCCTTGGAGAGGATATCAAGAGGGCCCACGACGGCATCCACATCAGGGCCGGAAGGGGAAAGATGAGGGGACGAAGGTACAGGAAGCCCAGGTCCCTGCTTCTTGTGGCATCACAGGGATCTCCCGTGTTGAAGGGAGCAAGGAACCTGCCCGGTGTGAACACCACTTCACCAGAATGCCTTAACACGGAACACCTGGCCCCTGGCGGGGATCCCGGCAGGCTGCTGGTCATGACCAGGAAGGCGTTGGACCAGATTGGAGGTGCGTGAGATGATACCACGCAGTCCGCACACGGTACTTCTTCATCCGTATGTTACGGAGAAGACGCTCAACCTGATGGAGAACCACAACGCCCTCATGTTCGTGGTGAGGACCGACGCCTCTAAGCCGCAGATCAAATGGGCTTTTGAGAAGCTCTTCGAGGTCAAGGTGGATTCGGTGAACACCAAATATGGGCGTTTCGGAAAGCAGGCGATCATCAAGCTGAACAGCGATTTCAGCGCCGAGGATATCGGCATGAGGATAGGGATATTCTAAGGGGGTAGAAAGATGGGCAAACGAATTATCACAAGAAGAAGGGGATCGGGCTCACCGGTATACAGGTCCCCCAGCCACAGGCATTTGGCCCCGGCGATACTTCCCAAGATCAAGTCTGGAAGGGCCGAGGTGATAGACCTGATGCACGATCCAGGCCACTCTGCGCCGATGGCCAAGCTCAGGTGGAACGACGGTAAGGTAAATTATCTGATCGCACCGGAGGGGGTCACAGTTGGGCAGGAGATCCTTATGGGTCTTGACGCCCCGATAAAGATCGGCAATATCCTGCCTCTTCAGAGCATCCCGGAGGGGACTCCTGTGTATCATATCGAGGGCGTCCCGATGGACGGGGGCAAGTTCGTCCGATCCGGTGGCACTTCAGCCACGGTCATATCAAAGGGAAAGGACATCGTCGTCCAGCTCCCATCGGGCCAGTTCAGGAACTTTTCCGGCCAGTGCAGGGCCGTCATAGGTATGGTGGGAGGTGGCGGAAGGCCCGAACTACCGATAGCCAAGGCGGGCAAGAAGTACCACATGCTCAGGTCCAAGGCGACCGTTTATCCGGTCGTTTCCGGAGTGGCGATGTCTGCCGTGAACCATCCCCATGGTGGCGGGAATCATCAGCACGTGGGAAAACCCAGTACTGTTTCAAGGCATGCACCACCTGGAAGGAAGGTGGGAAGGCTCAGCCCCAAGAAGAAGAGCAGCAAGAAGAGGAGGGGGTGAATAGATGGCAAGACCAACACCAACCACCGCAAAAAGTGCGAGAAGGAAGGCGAGGAAGCTCAAGGGCCGTATAGCGGCAAA
>JAGLEG010000307.1 GCA_023145185.1 Thermoplasmata archaeon | reverse complement strand
TTACCCTGGCAATGTTGGGAGAAGCCTCACTTTGACACTCATACATACTCATATGTCAAAGTTAGGCTTGATCTTGATCATCAGATAGTAACTCCGACCTGAAACGTGGGAACATTCATTCGAAAAAGCATGAAACAGGTAAAATGATACGGCAAAATTAGAAATATTACAATGGTCAATTCACTTCATCCTTTGAAGTGATATGAATGATCAAAGAGTTGCACATTAAGAATTTCAAATCGATAAACGAGATGTCCATCAACCTGGGACGCATCAATATTTTCATTGGGGCGCCTAATTCGGGCAAGTCAAATATTCTTGAGGCAATAGGCGCACTTTCTATGATCGGATATGACCCCTCCAGACCCAAAACATTTCTTCGTTTCGATAGGATCATCGATCTGTTCTATGATCAACAGACGAAAAAACCCATTGAAATATCCACGGACAATGGTAAAAATAAAACTGTCTTCGAGTTTGTAAACAACAAGATCAAGATATTAACATTCGACGGAAACCGTTATGATTATGATATGAGAGGGGAATTCAGGGGAGTAGAGGGTAATTCTGATCTGAGTTGGTATAAGCAATTTAAATACTATCTTTTCAAGAAGGACATTGAATTCAGACAGGATAACTATGAAGGTCTATCGCCACCTTTCGGCTCAAATCTACCCATGCTGATATATTCGAACAATGAGATCAAATCCATGTTTGAAAACATCATGTCTGAATTTCATTATGAGCCTATAGTTGACCCATATGATAACAATATAAAGGTGATGAAAAAAGCACGATCCTTGAAGGTCCTATTACCTTACGAGGTCATATCGGAAGGATTGCGCAGACTGATCTTTTTCAAGACCTCTGTTCTATCCAATGAAAAATCCATCATAACCATGGAAGAGCCTGAATCGTACCTATTCCCGTATTATGTATCTAATTTCGCTGAATCCCTTGGATTAAGGGAGGATGATAATACGTATCTCATAGCTACTCACAATATCTATTTACTACAGTCAATAATTGAGAAAACTCCCAAGGATCAATTAAAGGTCTTCATCACACATATGAATGATGGAGAGACAAAAATAACCGAGCTGTCCTCCGAAGAGATCATCACACTTTTCGATGAAGATCCTTTTCACAAGATATCCTCTATGGTCAATAACGGATGAATTGAAATGAATATTTCCGTAGAATGTAATACAGACCATTATATCGTATCCTCATTGTTAAAAATAATGGGATCGGATCAGATCAGGATTCTTCATCAAAGGGGAAAATCAGGAGTAATTGCAAGATTGCTTGAGTGTCCTGGAGAGATCGGAATTATCGATGAAGACCCTTGGGCAAACCAACACCCGGGTGTGTCAAAATTCGTGTTCGAAAATAGTGTTGGACCATTCGATCTCTATCGTCATCAAGAATGTGAAAAAACTCGGTTGATAATAATGAAGCCATATCTGGAAGAGATAATAATTGATGTTGCTGAGAACGAAGGGATCGATCCTACACCCTATGGATTGGAACTTGATCCAAGATCACTTCATCAGATGAATCCATATAAAAATTTAACATATCAAAGATTCTTGGATGAATTACTGGCATCAACCGGCTTATTTCAAAACATATTCTCTGTGTTGAAGTCAGTGTAAATCTATTGGATCCCAACTTTGACAGATCGAATATGATCTTAGCCTGTCAATGTTGGGAGAAGCCTCACTTTGACACTCATCTATGCTCATTGTGTCAAAGTTAGGCTGGATTGGAACCACTGGTTTCCTGAGATATAAGCTTTGATCACATTTCTCGATACCTATCTGAAAATTCACAACCTCCAGAATATAAGGGTTACCGAGGTCTACCCGTTTCTCGATCATTCCTCGGGCAGGCGACCTATTCGCTTCCACCTCATTGCCATATAGAACGTTGCCACAATGGCGATGGAAGCGAGGATCAACAGAAGGAGGAGAAGAAGTGGAATGGGCTCATCGTTCTCCTTTTCATCAGGTTTTTCCTCTATCTCCAAAGGCAATATCTCGATCTCAATTGTGGTGTTGGTCGAGAGACCGTCCGAATCCGTCACCGTAATAGTGATCCGGTGAAGGCCTTCCAACAGGAAGACATTGATGGTCTGGCTATAACCGATCCCTCCAACCAGGTCTGATCTCCATCTATATGTCAACGTGTCCCCATACGGGATGTCCACATCTGATGCCGTTGCACTCAGGATCTGAGCTTCATTTTTATAATAGCTAGATTCGGCGATGATCGATGCCCCCATTGGAGCATCATTCACGGATGTTACTATCACGATTAAGTCGATATCGACCGAATATTCACCATCGGATGCGGTAAGATGGAAAACCTCGGTTCCGAACCAGTTCGGATATGGAATGAAGGTAACAATGCCTCCATCCATCAAAATGGTAAGAGGTCCATACCCTTCAATTTCAAATGAAAGGATATCTCCGTCTACATCCTGGAAGACATCGTATAGGTTCAAGGTCTCCCCTTCCGAGTCCTCCTCCATGGTCAATGTCAGGTCGGTTACGATCAGGATCGGGGGATGGTTGTCATTGACAACTGTTATTGTGAAATTCTCCCAATCGAACCCGCCGTTCCAATCGGTTATTGTGACGTTCACCCACCAGATGCCAACATCATCAATTTTAGGTAGCCCCCAGATCTTACCTGTTGATGAGTCGATATGAAGGAATGCAGCATCCGTCGTCAGATCCCATGTCAGGGTATCATTGGTCAGATCGATATCATCCGCCAAGAGTTCAAGATTATATGGGACGTCTCTGTGAGCAAGAGGGGCATCAAATGATGCAATAATTGGATCATCGTTCACGTTGATGACATCGAAGTAGAGGTCCATCTGGTCGGATCCACCATGTTCGTCTGTAACTGTGACCTGTACCCATAATGAGCCCACTTCGTAGTTGTTGGCAAAGCCGGAAAGCATTCCGGTATTGGGGTCTATCTTGATCCGTTGTGGGACCTCGAAATCGGTGTAGTTGAGATTCATAATGATCTCTTTGGTCAAGATGCTCCAGTGTAATTGATCATCGGTAGGATCAACGTCAATGGCATCAAGATCTATGAAGAATAATTGATCCTCTGTGAGATATTGCAGGGAGATGGGCAGTATCTCTGGATCGTCATTTACATTTACAACGTCTATTGTGTAATTTCTCTCATCATATCCACCATTTTGATCGGATACTGATATCCTAATCCACCACTCTCCAACATCGCTATTTGTTGGGATGCAAGATAGTATTCCTTCATCCTCATCAAGATCAAGGAAGATCGCATTGGTCTCCAATGACCATTTCAAAGAATCCTCAGTAGGGTCTATATCAATTGCCTCCAAGGTAAAGGAATATAGTTCATCCTCCGTAGCTTTTGGGAGAGCAAGTGTCGTGATCACGGGATCATCGTTCCGGTTCACAACATACAATGATGAGTTCAGGAAATCAAAGTCTATGCCGTTCAAAGTTGCTGTAATATTAACCCAGTGAAATCTCACATCATCATTTGTAGGCGTTCCCTTCAGGATCCCATCTTCGGTGAGATACAGCCAGTCCCCAGCGTTTGTGGTGAAGTTCCAGTACGCTCCGTAACCGCCCGGAAGCACTGACCATGAGGTCAACATATTGAAGTACTCCTGATCCTCAAAGGCCGGACCGTACTGCTGGTTCAATATCTCGGGCATTCCGTAGTCCATACATCTGAGATATGGATACGACCTGTTCTCGAATACCCCCCAGATCGAGGAGAAATTCCATCCAACAGATGGAAATGTGTTTATTTTCTTCATATCCAAGGTGTTTTTTCCGTTTCCTCCTTCGCTTGTGTTTTGTCTGGATGTGAAGTTGTCCCAGAAACTATAGAGCACTGCACCATTGTCGTTATCCCCCACTAGGCCACCAATATTGGCTCCAGTTCCGACTACTCTTCCTATTGAGTAACAACTATATACCATGCCTTGAAAGTTAACTCCTACGAGCCCACCGACGGAATTATTACCGTTCACCATTCCCTTGGAATAACAATTTGAGACTGTGCCATAGCGTTCATTGGTTCCCACGAGTCCACCGACAGAATGATTGCCATTCACTGCTCCTGCAGCATAACAGTTGGATACTGTACCGTGCCTATTTACCCCCACGAGTCCACCAACATAAATATTAACGCCACTCACATTTCCTGTGGCGTAACAGTTGGACACCGTACCATCGTTGTCTCCTATGAGTCCACCTATTCTATAATTACCACTCACATCCCCTATTGCATAACTGTTGAAGACTTTACAGTATCGATAATTGTAACCAACAAGTCCACCGACTGTAGAATCGCCACTCACATTCCCTGCAGCAGAACAGTTGGACACCGCACCGTAGTTGACTCCCACAAGTCCGCCAACTTGAAATTTACCGCATATGTTACCTACAGAATTACAATAGGATAAAGTACCACCGTTCCAACCCACGAGTCCACCGATATAACCTGAATTGCCACTTATGTCTCCTGTAGCGAAACAATTTAACACCGTGCCGTAGTTATGCCCAATAAGTCCACCAACATTATAATTGCCGCTCACATCATTCTCGATCAAAGATATGTTCTTTAAAATAACTTCACTTCCAATATGGCCAAACATACCTATGTTTAAATTAATGTAAAAAGTAACATTGAGATTTGAAATATTATATCCATTTCCATCAAATTCTCCTGCGATTAGAACTGGTATGTAAAGTCCAGACTCAGATGACATATCGATATCAGCTGTTTGTAAGTAATTATAATTATTATTAGCTGCAAAAGGAAGCATATTTTTAATATCTAAAATATTTGAAATATTATAACAATCCATTACGGGATCATAGGGTAGATAATCTTTGATCTCAAGTGACCTGCCATTATCCATCCAGTCTTTAAATTGGTTTTTATAAATACCATATGGGGTAACATAGTCATTATCATTTACCATTGTATTGTTGATACAGTAACAACTGTTGGACACAGTGCCTTGGGAGTTGGTACCCATAAGCCCGCCAACTCCATTTTCACCGTTCACCGTTCCGATGGCATAACTGTTGGACACCGCGCCGAATAAGTTCAATCCCGCGAGTCCACCTACACTATGTTCACCATTCGCTATTCCGGTGCCGTAACTGTTGGACACCGTACCGTAGAAGTTCAAACCCACAAATCCACCGACATACCAATCACCACTCACATTCCCTGCAGCAGAACAGTTGTCCACTGTACCGCGGTAGTTTCGTCCTACAAGTCCACCAACACACCAATGGCCGCTCACATTCCCTGTGACAGAAGAGTTAGACACCATGCCGTCGTTATATCCTACTAGACCACCGATGTTATCGACACCGCTAATATTATTGCGAATCAGAGTGACATTACTAAGAACTGCTTCAATATTTAAATATCCAAAAAGCCCAACATTATCCTCGAAGGAATAGTTAATGAACAAGCCGGTAATGTTATTATTCTGCCCTTCCAAGCTTCCGCTGAACTTGTTTGAAAGATTGCCAATTGGCCTGAAGCCACTTCCGTTATTCCAACTCTCTGTCTCTGAAGCGTTGATATCACTGATCAGAATATAATGGGCAGTTAAATTTGCACTGATGTTCTGAAGCTGTGTCACATTTGAGACCTGATAAGGGTTCCCTGCGGCCCCATTGCCACCTGCGAAGGAGATGGAAGAGACCACAGGAGACACTTTATGGACACCCTCCTCTCCTTCAGAGGGCCCTGATATCAGGATGGAACCCAGTAGTATCAACAACACGATAAGAACTACGTTCCTCGTTGATCCAGCCATCGACATCATCCTACCATTCCAACCTAACTTTGACATATGAGTACAGATGAGTGTCAAAGTGAGGTCTCTCCCAAAATTGACTTCCCTCAGATCATATTCTATCTTTCAAAGTTGGGATTCCAATGAAATCAGATTGAAATATATATAAAAGGGCTTTCGTCACATGAGAGCATTATCGTCTGCGTTGCATCCGATCGGGCCTGACCTGCGATAATTTTTCCATCAGCTCCTCGTGTCTCATATCATCGGCGACCCGGTCCCATATCCCACCGAGGATCAACAGGCCGATCGATATACCGATCGAGACCCCCAATATCTGATATCCCCCGCCGAGTTGAGAATCATCGTGATTGTATATTCCCGCTCCCACTTCCATCGATCCCCACGCCATCCCCACAAAGATGATCATCAAACCCAGGACCTTGAATCCACTGGCAATCGCTCTTTTTCTTCGGTAGTCCATTTTCACACCCCAATTCTATGATCCCTCTAAATGGGAGCTTTGATCCACCCCATCCATTGACAATGATAAGCGAGACTGATAATAGAAGTTTCCATCATCCAGGATCTAATGGACCTCACATTCCCGGTCCCCCCTCATCATGAGAGAAAGGGGGAAACGAAGAAACAAAGCAGGGCAAGCCCAATAACTTTTTATCATCAGTTGATGCTGATATTGACATGAGAATCCGAACGATCACGCTGGGAACCAGGGTCAACATAAGGGGCCCGGAGGAGACGATCTCAAGGGGGGGGGAGTTCCTCAAGATAGCAAAGAGGGCCTTTGAGAAAATGGATATCGAGGTGCAGACCGTCCGGATCTCAACCCAGCCCTTCGAGGACCACGGCCTGAAAAGGGACGACCTCCTTGAGAGCATATGCGGACTTGAACACATTTCAAAGAGATATGGAATTGATTTCCTCAGCATCGGGCCTGCGACGACGCCGGACGCCATTGACCTCATACCGGATATCATCGAGAGGACCGGGATAACCTGCGCCTCGGCATGGGCAGGGGACTACGGTGCAGGCATCCAAAATGATAACATCAGATCCGCCGCAGATGCCTCTTTGAGGATCTCCGAACTGGACGGCATCGGCCTGAAGAACTTCAACTTCACAACAATTGCCAACTGCCCGGCGGACATCCCGTTCTTCCCCGCATCGTACCACACGCAGGAGGTCCCAACGTTCACGATCGGCATGGAGAGCGGGGACGTCCTGTACGATGCGTTCAAGGTGGGGGGCACCCTGAAAGGGGCTGGAATGAGGTTCAAAGAACTCTACGAGCAGAGCCTCAAGACCATTGAGAACAGTGCATCTGAACTATCACAGTTGGAGAATATATTTTTCGGAGGGATAGACGTATCCACGGCCCCATCCCTGGAGAAAAAGGGAAGCGTTGCATTGGCGATCTCGAACCTGTTGGACGGCCACTTCGCCTCGCCCGGAACGCTCTCCGTATGTGAGATGATCACCGGAGTCCTGAGATCACTTGATATCAATATCTGCGGATACTCCGGCCTGATGCTTCCGGTGATGGAGGACCTGGGCCTTGCAGAAGCCTCGGACAACGACCAACTGACCATTCCAGACCTCCTCTCCTACTCGTCGGTATGCGGGACCGGCCTCGATACGGTCCCGATACCTGGCGATACGGAGAAACGGGCCCTGGAGAACACCATACGCGACGTGGCGTCCCTGTCGATAAGATTGAACAAGCCCCTGTCTGCGAGGCTCCTGCCCATGATCGGAATTAAAAAAGGGGAGAGGACTGACGTCCACTCGCCCTATCTGGTGAACTGCAAGGTGCTGCCCGTCTAGAGATGGGCTTTCATCTCGGAGAATATTACTTCTGCCGGGGTTACCCCGGTCCATCCCTTTACGGATTTACCGTCCACAAAGAGCGTGAGCTGGGGTATCGACTGGATGCCCAGCTCGTTGGCGATCTCCGGGCTCTCGTCAACGTTCAGCTTGGCGATCACACCACCTTTGGGCAGTTTATCCATGCTCTTCTCAAAAAGGTTTCCCTGCATCACACAGGGCATGCACCATCCCGCCCAGTAATCCACCAACACAACCCTGTTGTTCTTGAGGAAATCGTGATACCCGGCCGTGTTCAACTCCACCATCTTCGCGTTTTCAGTACTCATCTTTATAACCATCCTGTGATATACTCTCTGTGCAGCATCAACGAACAGTCGCACGCTGGTCGATGATATCATTATTATCCCTTACATTGCAGGGACAGAGGTGACACCAATGAACATCAAGGCCTTCCCAAGAATGCCCTCCGCCCACTGCGAACAGGCGCTGCAGTGCTTCTTCGAGCTCACAGAGCACGAGCTCCGCGTATACCGCGTACTTCTCGGGAACGGGCCCACCACCGCCCAGGACCTGGCCGATCTGATCGGTAAGGACCGATCCACCGCCTACAGGATGGTCACTCCTCTCGTCGAGATGGGGATGGTGATCAAGGAGACCAGAAAGCAGAAGGGTGGCGGAATTTTCCACGTCTACAGGGCGAAGGACCCCGAGATGATCCAGCAGATGCTGAAGGAGAGGATAGACTCGTGGTACGTGATGATGAAGAAGGTGGTCAATAGAACGAGCGAGGAGCTCACCGGTTGACCTTTCTCCTGGCTCTCATCTTATCGACGTCATAGTAGATGTTAAGGGCTATCATCGCCAGATATCCAAATCCCAACTCGAACAGATAGCTGTTGAGCTGGGTCAAGATAGATACCGTCAGCGCGGCTGTGGGCCTCACCCCCATCGCCTGATACAAGATCCACATGGTAGATTCGGCTATACCTACCATTCCGGGGAGCTGGCTGATCAAACCTATTATGAAACTGATGTGCACGGCCGTAGCCACGATATATATCTCCTGGGGATACCCTATCGCAATGAAGAACATGTATGCCGCGAAGAACCTGAAGAGGTAGGTCAGCATCCCAAGGAAAACATCCACGATCAGTGTAAGTGGATTCTTGGCCAGCATCTTGAACGAGTCCTTGAAGCCGGTCAGCCCATGGGCGACCTTCCTGACAAGCACATCTCTCGACCAGAGCTTCTCCCTGTGAATGAATGCAGTGACCTGATGGAGCCAGGTTCCCATTCTCTCCGCCTTTTCCCGGGTCATACCATGAAATACAGCGTAGGATAGGACGGCGACCATCACCCAGAAGAGAAAGAAACCCCACAGGAAATATTTCAGGATCGGGTCCATCTCGAACTTCCCGTAGGCGAAGATCGTTAGGGGAAAAAGCAGTAATAACATCGCAAGGGTCAAACCCATCTTGTCCACCATCGCGGTGGCGAAGACGTCGGGAAACGGCGCCCTGAACCGCTTGGCCACCGCACCTGCCCGCACCGGCTCCCCCGCCATGCGTCCGCTTGGCGTGGTGACATTGATGAAGTTACCCGTTACATTCGCCAGGAAAACGAATGGAAAATATGCGTTCTTTACCCTTTTTTTCACCAGAAGATACCACTTGATGCCCCAGGCCAAATGGACCCCGAAATAACAGAGCAGAGCCAACACTACATATCTGGGGTCCATGCCGATCATGGTGTCCAGAACCCCACTGGCCCCAATGTGCCAGAGAATAGCGATAAGCACGATGAGGGATACTGCCAAGACCCCCCAGCGGATCCACCTCTTTCTCATCGTCCCCCATTGGCTGGCAGTATAAATAATCCTATGGCCATTGTTCAATGGTAGTGTCAACATAGTCCAAGACCCAACTGTTGATACTACGCGGTCAACACCAGATATATTGCGAGGAAAGTGCCGATTATCGCCTCTCCGATGTACAATCCGGTCATCAACATATATGAATCCAGGAGCTTGAGGGTCTTTTTAGCCTCACTCCACTTCTCCCTCTTCGCCTTGGCGTTGAGCCACTTCCTCTCCCAGATCTCCCTCGCCGCCCCCCCTGTTACAAGCATCAACGTATAGTGTACCGGCAGGTACATCCCCAGTCCGAAAGCCGTCCCCATGCCGATCAACAGCTCCACGAACACCCCGATGAACATTCCCAGGAAGAAGAGCGGCATCATCACCTCTCCACCCGCGAGTATCTGAACGAACACGGCAAAGGCGGTGGCCTGGGGGGCCTCGAGGTCAAGGTTGCCGCTTGCCAGCTGCTTGGCGAAGAACATCGCCGCTATGGCAGCTACAGGCGTCCCTATGAGGATCGCAACGGACTCGCCGCGAATGAGGTGCATGGGCCTTGTCCCCGCATACAGGCCGGTCTTGAAATCCCACATGATCTCCGAGGAGAGCGATATCGCAGATCCAAATACCGTCGTCCCGACAAGGGCCATCAGTACGATCTGGCCCTGTCCATAGGGAAATGGCTGGACCTTGTCGATCAGGATGAATACCCCATAGAGGATCAGAAGCGTCAGGAAAGAGGTCCCGGAGACGGGGGTTGTCCCGATCTCACCCGATATCTTCACGGCTATCGCCCCAAGGGCGAAGGTGAGCCCCACAAGGAGGGCCGAGAAGGCCACGGATGCCAGGAGCGGGAAATGGCCGAACAGCGTGAATACGGCGGATATCACAACGAAGGCAACCAGGGCTATGATCGGAATGTGGGACGTTGGCCACTCGTACCACCCCCTCTTCGGGACCCACTCCTTCTTACCCTTCCCGCCCGTCTTGGTGATGTCTATAAAGACCGTTCGGAAGGTGGGAAGCATCTTCAGGAGGGCCGTGGTCCCACCACCCAGGATGGCGCCTATAGCGATGATCTTGGCAACGCCCTGGGCCGCCGCAAAAGATGGGGCCTGATAGGGCATGAACGGAAAGGAGGCGTCCGATACGGGAAGGGGAAATGAGGATGTGGAGACGAAACCAGAGGTGATCCCATCGTCCATCATGGGCACATAGATGGGCACATCCATGAGGACCACAAGCGGGACGATGAAGAACCACGTGACGAAGGAGCCGGCGGCGACAATGAACGACGCCCTGAACTTCATGAACCAACCCACGGCGAAGGTTATCCCCGTGAGCTCGTAGGCGAAATGCGTGTATCTCGACCAGGAATATGGGATATGGATCCTTCCGTGGGAGAACCAGTTCCCAAATCCCACACTCTGCATGATCCACGTTAGGATCGGCACTTCTCCCCTTATTATCGGGAAATCGCGAAGGAAACCGAACGAGAACATCCCAATGAAAGAGACCCCCACCAGCTGGAGGGACCTCTTCGCGTGGGAGGCAACCCCCGAGGATATGTCGTTCGCGATATCAAGGAGTTTGATGAACGCCTGGAAGCCCGGCGTGGGAAGAGGGTCCTCCACCTGCCACAGCCTCCTGAATATAATGAAGTACATCAGCCCCATCATCGATGCGAACAGCGATGCGACCATGGCGAGCGGCACTATGTTGGAGGATGCGAGGAGCTCGGGAGATATCAGCGGCTCCCCACCGGACATCTTGTACTGCGATGAGTAGGCGAGAAGATATATCGCCGGGAAGGTGAACACGAACCCGGTCACGGTCCGATCCGTGGCCGTCGCCGCACCCGATGCGATGTTGATCTGCGTCGGCTTCCATCTGAAGAACATCCCGACCAGATAGGACACGTAGAAGGCCCCACCGGTGACCAGGCCGATCTTGAGGGCGATATACTGTGTGATGATCGTGAATGGCAAACCAACAAGGAGGACAACGAGGAGAAGCTTCCCCCAGCTGAACTGGGACCTCTTGAAGCTCTCGGTCCTGTTCTTGTGGTCCAGGTACTCCTCAAGGGCCTCCGTGTTGAGGTTACCGTACATCTCGGTGGAGAAGTAATCAAGGGTTCCATCCTCGATCTTTCTGATGCCGGCTGGCGTGAGCGGCTGTCTGTAGACCGATCTCCTTACCCTTGACATCAATTCTCCTCCCTAACTCTTCTCCGCGTTCTCCATCAGTGCCTTGATCCTCTTCCTCCGGAAGAAGTCCTCCCTCTCCCGCTCCTGAAGCTGCATGTTGATATATCTCTCGGTATTTACCAGCCTGGGAATGAATATGTGCTCCAGTGCGTTGACCCTGCGCTTTGTCTTCTGGATCTCCAGGGCCAACAGCTCCATGGCCCCTTCGGCCTCGGCAAGGTTCAGCAGGTCCTCCAGGGCTTTCCTGTAACCCCGGGCGGAATCGTCCAGGGCGGATGGGGTTGACCCCATACCCCACGGAAGAGGCATATCAACGGGGTCACCGTCGCTTATCACGGGGACCTTGACGCCCATGATGTTTATGGAGCTTATCTGAGGGTCAGGATAAGGTGCCGTGCCCCTGGAATATGATAGTACGGACTCGTACCCCATGATCGCCTGGGCATCCTCTATCGAATATCTCGCTTTCTTGAGGGAGGCGATGACCTTGCCCTTCATCCTCTTCCTCTTCTTGAGCACATCGAGGAACTGCACCACAAGTGCATCCCTCTTATCCCCAAGGAGCTTGTGGCCCTTCTCGGCGAGCAACCTCTTCTTCCTGACGGCCAGGAGCTCCATCCTCGTGGGGTTGATGCCCTCTATGATATCGCCTGCCATCCTGTCACCTTTGTTTACTGAAATGCTCCGCGGATGAGGTATTATATCCTATTTACCGATGAACTTGGAGAGCCGCTTCATCTTCTGAAGGTTCTCCGGTTCCTTCTTGAAGTATATCCTGAAGGGTTCAAGGGCCCTGACCATCGCCTCGGCAACGGACTTTTTCAGATCGGCCGGATGAAGCTCCTTCTCCGCAAACATCTTCCTGAGGTCATCGTGGGTCTCAAAGTGCAGATCTCCTCCCCACTTCTCGGGCCTCTTTACATCAATATGGCCCTCTATTGGGAATATCAGATGCTGGCATATCTCCATTACGGGATTATCAGGCATGCCCTCGGGGCACCAGGCCTTCTTGATCTTCCGTCTGATATCATCCTCTGAGTCGTGGAGATATATCCCGGATTCCGGGTTGGACTTGGACATCTTCACATCGTCCATCTCCACGTCGGCGTCCGTTACATCGAGGAATGAGAAGAGCTCTCTTCTCGCCTCGCTTCTCCTCCATTCCAGCTCCTTGATCGTCCCCACGCTCATGACGGAGTCGTCCGGCCCGACGTCGTGGACGAACCTCGGCATGGAGAGGCCGATCCCCTGCTTTTTCGAGATCAGCGCCTCTATTGCCCTCCTCTTCTTCCCATCCTCCAGGGCATCGATGTGTATCAACAGGGACCTTGTGGACTCGCTGATACCCTCATCCACCATTAACACGGGAAGCTTTTCCTCGATCTTCTTGGCCAGCATCTCGTGGTCCAATCCAGAGGCGTCTCCCGTTGTCATCTCCATCCTTCCCCCCCTTGTGAGGCTGGAAAGCAGAGGCGTATGGAGGGCCGTCGGCTTCTTGAAGCCGACCTTCTCGGCCACGTCTCGTGCAAGCATGTGGGCGTGCCTCTGGTCCATGCCGCCGATGGCGAGGTCCACCCCGAGCTCAAATATGTCGGCAACCTGCATGGAGGGGTAGATGAACTTGGAGGAGTCCAGGTCGCCCTCGTGCTCCTTTCTGCCCATCACCGTCATCGCCCTCTTTATTCTGGAGAGAGAGGATGACTTCGCCACACGAAGGACCACGATCCAGTACTTTCCGGTATCCGAAAGCTCGCTCGCCCACCGGAACTTGAGCCTGCCCTCGGCGATATCCTCCTCGAGCCCGTAGGCCTTGTAGCAGTCGATGAAATACCGACCACAGTCCTGGATCTTGTCGATGTCGCCTCCGAACTTGTCGTTGATGAAGGCGTGCCAGTCTGCAAGAAGTATCTCGACCTCGAAACCAGCCTCTATCAGCTGCTTGATCTTCCTTGTGATGATGATCCATCCTATGTGGACGAATCCGGAGGGCTCGTAGCCGACGTAGGCCTTGGGCCTCTCCTTCGATTCCAGCAGAGCTTCGATCTCGCCCCTTGTGACCACTTCCTGGGCTCCGTCGAGGACCAGCTCCAATCTTTTCTCCAGATCCATGATCTCATCCACCCAATAACTTCGCGTACATGCGCGATAGTGTATTAAGGGTTGACTACTTTAAATTGGTGATGGACGACAAGGAGGAGAACGGCCCCGGCCTGAAGGTGGAGAGGGCTAAAACGATGACACTGGACGACCTTCGGCTGGTCCACGCCTACCACGTCCTGGGTCTGCACTGGGAGGCGGATCACCCGGTGATGTCCGTCAGGCCGTTAAAAGAAATGGAGGGCATTCTTCATTATGAAGGCAAACCGATGGATATCGACCTCACTTTGCTATCCTCCCTGGAGATGAGGGCCTCCAGGGAGATCCAGTGTGTGGGGAGGTTCGAAAGCTCCAGGCACATACCCTGTCCGGGAAACCCGCTTCTGGAGGGGTTCGCCCAGTGCTATCCCTGCATCTCACACGACATCCCGGACCCGACCTGCATCTTCGAACCCCACTGTAACGGGGCCAGATGCGGGGCCGACTTCTGTCAGATACCACATGTGGTATATGTTACGATGTTCCACCAGAGGCGGAAGATAGGCATGACCCAGCTCAGGAGAGTTGTGGAGAGGGGGACGGAGCAGGGGGCCGACGCCATCCTGCCCCTGCTGGTCACAAAGGACCGCCACGGCTCCAGGGTCCTTGAGAAGATCATCTCGAAGAGATACGGGATCCCCCAGGCCTACAACCCCTCCGTGATCCTGAAAGATATGGCAAAACCGCTGGATGTGGGCCTGATGACATCCACGGCGCGGGATATGCTCCATCGGATCAGAGGGGATTGGGACTCCCTCCGCCCCCGGGATATCCTCATTGAAAAAGGGCCTCCCGAGATGGACGACACTCCGGTTATTCTGGATCGATATCCACTTGAGGAGCCCCTGCCCAGTACGCCCAGAAGGTACAACGGCGAATACATCCGTGGGAAGGTGGTCGGCTTCAAGGGCAAATACGCGTATCTGAGGTCCAGCGGCCTGATAGCCGTGAAGATGGGGTCCCTCGTAGGCAAGGTGATCCACACCTCGGACCCTTTAAATCAAACAAATAGATGACCGATAGTATGCCGGAAATGATAGTTGACATATGATTATTTTTATAATCATTATGAACATAATCATCTTGTGGCCTAGGAAATATGGTTTCCTAACATCTGATCTGGATGATATGATCCCATAGAGCACTTATATGGCTCTGAGGCCATGAGAACCTGATCGTTAAAACTGTATCCCAACTTTGATAGATCTAATATGATCTGAATCCCAACATTGATATATCGAAGAAAATTTTATATCCCTTCACACCTAGAGTGTGCATAACTGCCTCCATGGCCAGGAGTGATAATATGAACCGGTCGATCCCCTACATTCTCCTTTCCGTACTGCTCCTTTCAGGCTCCATCCCGGTTGCGGGTTCAGGGTCCGATATCACCCGGGAAGAGGAGGGGATCCGCTACTCCTACCGCTGGGATGAGCTCACCAGCTACACATCCACGGTCCTTGTGGACCCGGGCGACGATCTCGGTTTCAGGTTCGACCCATACTCGGAGATCGATCTAATGCTCGATCCCAAAGAGGGGCCGTTCCTTCACCCCGACTGCCAGGAGGCGCTGGAGATGGTCCCGGAATGGATGAGGATCAACTTAACTCACAGGTTCAGGACCCTCCCACGGGAGGAGCAGGCGACCTTCGCCCGGCTGATCATCGACGCGGAGAACGAGAGCTACATCGACGAGATCGCGTTCACCATCTCACACCTCAACGTGGAGACGCTCAGGAACGACAACTTCTTCCCGGAGCTGATCTCGCACAATGCCAGGCTCATCTACCAGAATGCACAGTATCTCAGTTACGTGGAGATCCTCGAAAAAGAGGACCACACCACTCTACTGTACAAGAACGAATACAACATCTCAACCGAACTTCCCATGGACATATACTACTGGTTCGTGGTGATCCCCGACATCGGCGATGAGGTTCCCACCTACGTGGATCCGAACTACAACTACGTGGAGGATCCGCCTTTCGACCGCGATCACGGCGTCCCCCCTCCCGAGGGGAAGTTCTGGAGGGAGTCTCTCTTCTACGAGAACAAATCAGGACAGCCCCTGCTCAAGGACAACCTGATGAAAGCAAATACACTCTGGGATGCTATCAGGCAGATCAACGGCTGGATGGGTGGATCGATGAAGTTCACATCCGATAACGAGAGGCCAAA
>JAGLEG010000306.1 GCA_023145185.1 Thermoplasmata archaeon | reverse complement strand
CCGTTGGCATGGGTGCCCACATCAAGGACAATCAAAAGGACATTCACAACAAGAGACAGTTGCAGTTGACAGAGGCCAAGATCAGAAGGCTTGGAAGGTACTATGTCCGGAAGGGCGTCCTACCCATGGGATGGTCCTATTCACTTGACAAGGCCAAACTGCTTGCAGATTAACTCAGCAGTATATCTCGACAATTGCCGATGGGGTCGTCCCATCGGCTTTTTTTATAAAGATTTTGGAAAATACATTATATTCCCTATCGTTTATCTGCGGGTAACAAGGTGTGGAAAATGGAAGAGCCTCTAAGGTGGATGAAGATCCAGGGACCGGTAAGGGATCGTCTCAAAGAAGCAGCATCCATCATAGAGTCCACCGAGGGAAATGTGAGGGTGATATCACATAATGATGGTGACGGTATCAGCTCGGCTGCGATAATATCAATGGCCATGAAAAGGGCAGGTAAAGGTTTTCATACCACCATGGGGCCGGTCATCGATGAAAATGCTCTATCTGCTCTTAAGGAGGACTTCGATCTCCTGATATTCACTGATATGGGATCCTCCCTTGCGAGCCCGATCTCCGAGAAGATGATGGAGATGGGAAAGCGTGCGATCATTCTGGATCACCATAAATGCCAGAGGACCTCTCCCTACTCCATATCGGACGGCAGGGGGATACATGAGATAAATCCCAGGTTCCACGGTATCAACGGCACAACAGGTTGCTCCGGTTCCACCCTATCATTTCTCGTATCCATCGCCATGGATGAGAAAAACGTCGATCTGTGCACTTTCTCGCTGGCGGGGTCGATAGCGGACAGGCAGCATGTGCCGGAATTCAAAGAGCTGAACAAGGGGATCAAGGAGCTGGCCCTGGAGGATAAGATATTGACCTCCTATATCGGCATGCCCCTTCATGGTGCATCAATAAATGAATCGTTGGTCATGGCAAATGATCCGTTCATCAAAGGGATATCTGCAGATCCCCAGAGGGTACATGCACTCCTGTTGAAGATGGGGATCGACCCGGAGATCAAGGTTGAGGAGGTATCCAAGGAGCATCTCAAGGTCCTTCAATCATACCTCTACACGTACCTTCTCGACAATGGGATCGGACCCTCAACCGTAAATGAACTTTTTCGGGAGACACTTGTATCAGCAGAGTTCGGGAATGTGGAGAGCCTTGCCTATGATATTGACAGCTGCGGTCGAATGAGAGAGATGGGCGTGGGTTTTCAACTGATCTGGGGGAATAAGGGTGCGCGAAGGAAAGCCCACGATAACAGGCTTGAATACCGGAAAATGATCCAGAAGAACCTGCTTGAGGTGGAGAAGAGCGGCATCAACGAGATGGAGCATATCCAATGGTTGAAGGTAGAAAAAGACGTTTTGGCAGGAACCATTGCCAGCCTCTCACTGAATTATCTGTTTGACCCAACCAAACCGGTTCTCGCCCTTTCCGACGTCGAGGGTGGCATCATTAAGATCTCCGGGAGGGGGAATCACGATCTCGTAAGAAAGGGTCTGGACCTTGGGTCCATGTTGGACAAGGCCTGTGGGAGTTCAGGGGGGAATGGAGGCGGGCACGACGTCGCGGCAGGGGGAAGGATCACATCCGAAATGATGATGGCATTTCTGAAGGAGGCCAATGAGATCGTGGGGGGACAGATGGAGGGAGGGTCCAGATGAGCGTTCGAACGGTTATGAGGATCACCATGGATGGTCCCGAAGAGGCCAAGATGGTGGTCGATGCGCTCTCGGTTGATGACGATGGTTACATTTCAACACGTGTGGAAGGGAAGGTCATCGTTGCAGATATCGATACGGAGAGGTTGGAATCCGGAAGGAGAGCAGCTGATGATTGGTTGGCATGCCTGATGTCCATCGTAAGAAAGCAATGATATCTCAGCGTTAAGTGATCAGGCAGGTGTAAACACCATTTATCAACAAGCCGGAAATAAACAGTAAATAAGCGCCCCGGCTGGGATGTTCCCGTCGG
>JAGLEG010000305.1 GCA_023145185.1 Thermoplasmata archaeon | reverse complement strand
TCGATGTCTATGCCCTTGATGCCCACCTCCCCGGAACAGCTCAGTTCCCTGGCGAACCTTAGGGCCCTTATCCCGGACCCGCACAGGCCGTCAAGGATGGAGATGGACCTGCCTGGCAGCTGGCCGGTCTCAAAAAGTGTATCCACGAGGATGATGGAGAGGTCCCTGTTGTTCACCATCGCCGGGTTGTAGAACACCCCTCCCCTGACACCGGGTCCCCTATCTCCTCCTGTGGGGTCCACATCGAGGAACACCTTTCCCTCTGTTCTCCTACCGGCTGACCCAACTACGATTTCAGGCATGGCTGGACCTTATCATATTCAATGGGGTCTTTAAGGCTATCCCTACGAATACTCTCTCCAGGAGTTCTTGCATTTTGTACACCTGTAGAATCTGGTGGTCGCCTCATCCGCGGATCTGGTCTGCCTGAGGTGCCAGTATGCGCCAACATTCTCGCACTTCTCGCATATTACCGATTTATCAATTGGCATTGTATCCAGGTCCTCGAAGACGGGCACATCCTTGAGATCCTTCTCAAGTTCGCGGAGCTGGGTATTTGCCATTTTTTCATCCAGGTCCTTGATGTAACCGCATCTGAAGCATTTCATCTGTTCTCCGTCTGGTCTTAAAAGGGACTTACACTGTGGACAGAACATGGTGACACCGTATCTCTTGCTATTATGGTTCATATCACGATAGTTTTTAAACGTTTTCGTTGCGGGAAAATGAAATCTCCCCTGGATATGATGGTGTCGGGGAGAAGATAATATAATAAAAGGTCAATTCGTCATCATCATATGGGAGCCGATGAGATGAGCGATTCTGTATTCTATCCGAGATGTCCTCTTTGCAACAAGGGGACCATGATCCCCGTGGAGATAGGTGCGGGGCTGGAGAAGGATGTGAAGTATCGGTGCACTGATCCCAAATGTGGGGTCCGCTTCGATAAACATGGCTACGAAAGGTATGATCTGGAGCGTCAGGATTGGATAAGGCTTGAAAAGTGATACCATGTTCTTTCCGGATCCATTTTTGGACGATAGGGCGATGGAGATCCTCGATGAGGCTGAGGAGATCTCCGATTTCAGGTGTTCACACTGTTATATGAGGATAAGGGGCAAGGTCTACAGGGACGGCCTCAAGTATTTCGACGGCTACTGCTATTCTCTTCGCTACATCCTCAAGTACAAGGAGAACGAGATCGAGGCCAACATGGACGATAGGAAAATCTGAAAGCTATAATAGGCCCGAGGTGATACAGGGCCAGTATCGAGACCAGGTGTGGATGATGAAGGTGACCGTGGAGAACATCATAGCAGGCTCCGTTTTGGAAGGTGAGATCGATATCGAGGGGATCAGCTCCGCCCTCGAGGGGGCGAGGTTCCAACCGGAGGTAATGGACGGCCTGATCTACGAACTTACGGACCCGAGGGCGGACATATTCCTGCTTCGCAATGGAGTGATCAAACTGCATGGGGTCACATCAAAGGAGGATCTCGCAGGGGCCGTTAAGGGATTTCTGTCCGTTCTCTCCGCCAGGGGTTTCAAGTTGAACCACAAGGGCCCATTGTCCATCCAGGAGATCATCGCCTCGGTAGAACTTGGGAGAAAACTGAGCCCGAAAGATATCTACGATGAGTTCAAGAAGGATGGGATACACTACGATCCCAACGAGCTTCCCGGCTTCCACCTGAACATCGGTTCCTCCAGAATTGAGATCCTGATCTTCCCCGAGGGCAAGGTGATATCCCGTGGAGCAACCGACATCTCCGATGCAGTATCAAGCCTGGAGATGGTCCTGGGCAGGTTATCATGATGTACCGGTAGGGGAAAGATATGGAATCGCCCCCCATTTTGGATGGACATATGCACCTTGACCCCCATGGACCTTCGCGGGAGTCGATAGTGGCCTTCAAGAAGAGAGGAGGCACTCATCTCATAGTGGTTCACAAACCTTATTCGGATATTCCCATCTCATCGTTGGACGACTATCGTAGGTCATATCAACAGACCGTGGACCTGACCGATAAGGCGAGGTCTCTCGGAGTCACCGCATGGTGTCTTCTGGGCCCCTATCCCGTGGAGCTGGTCAGGATGGCGAAAGAGCATGGGTTGGAGATGGCAATGGAGATACAGCTTGGTGCCGTTGAACTGGCCCTTGAGCTTGTCGATGACGGTTCTGCCCTGGGCGTTGGCGAGGTGGGAAGGGTGCATTTCCCCGTGGATGATGAGGTCCAGAACGCCTGCGATGAGGTCATGTTGAGCGCGTTCAGGGGGTGCAGGACCAGATCCTGTCCAGTTCAGCTGCACACCGAATCCCTGAGGGACAATCCGGACCTGATGGCCCATATCGCCGGCTTGGCCGATGAGGCAGGGATGCCCAGGCAGAGGGTGATAAAACACTACAGCGGCCATTCGATGATCCATCCAGGTGTGAACCATGGGCTATCTGCATCGGTCCAGGCCAACAGGAAAAACCTGAAGGAGGTTTTTACAAATCGGGCTCTGGTCCTGCTTGAGACGGATTACATCGATGACCCCCTCAGGCCCGGGTTCGTGATGCCGCTCGATACGATACCGAAGAAGATGGAGTGGGGATATCGGACCGGCCTGATGGACGACGAATACCATCGCCGGCTGATGGTGGACCTACCGGATCGGGTTCTGGGTATAGACACACAGTGCCGTTGAACTCCAGGTGGGATCTTACAGGTGCCCGGTGTCGTTCAACCTCATGGTTGAACCTCTACCGGGTGTTTATAAATGTTACGAGCGTGCGTTGGTAAATAATATATACAGTTCCGGCGTTGGGAATGCCTGCCAGTCAGAATGTTATTCGATGAGTATCTGGGGTTTTGATCATGAAAAAGTACGAGCTTGTTAACCCGTCCGTTGTAAAGAGGTCGATCGCAGTGATAGTGTTGGTCATGTTCCTGATCACATCTGCCTCTTCCCTTGCAATCGGTATTGAGAGCCTGAAGATGGTTGAGAGGAAGACCGGGACCGCTGGCAGCGACCTGGGTTGGAACGTGACGGAGATAGGTGATATCAACGGCGACACCTCGATGGACTACGCTGTGGGGGCTCCGGGATACGGTTCTGGAGATGGAAGGGTCTACGTGTACTACGGCCCGATCACATCCATAGCACTTACGTCCGCAGCGTGGACGATCAGCGGAAACTCCAGTCAAGGAGGCGGTTTCGGATGGTCGATAGCCCCCTGTAACGATTACGACGGGGATGGAAAGGACGATTTCATCGTCGGGGCACCGCTGGAGGATAGGGCATACCTGTTCAAGGGTGCCACTCAGGTGAGCTCTGCTACCCAGGCGAACCTCACCCTTGTAGGGGTAGATGGCTCGCTCTTTGGCCACTCGGTCGCAGGATTGGATTACGAGGGCAACGGAAATATCGTGGCAGCGGTAGGCGCTCCCGATCATGACCACCTTATCCAGAGCATTGGATCGGACCTCCCCACAGGAGGCGTCTTCATGTACAACATCTCCAAGATGTTCCAGGAGTCCAGGAAGATAGGCAATACCTCGAACTATGATTTCAGCTTCATGGGCGAGAGCTCGAACGAGAAGTTTGGGTTCCTCGTCAAGAACCTGGGAG
This sequence comes from Thermoplasmata archaeon, assembly GCA_023145185.1. Classification (GTDB taxonomy): domain Archaea; phylum Thermoplasmatota; class Penumbrarchaeia; order Penumbrarchaeales; family Penumbrarchaeaceae; genus JAGLEG01. The sequence continues at coordinate 3,457 of JAGLEG010000305.1, read as the reverse complement.
ACATGGACGGCGATGGCAACGAGGATATGGGTATTGGAGATCCCTTCTACGATAACGAGAAGGGAGGGCTTTTCATCCAGCTTGGAAAATTCACTATGTTCGAGTATTACCCTTACGCATATCCATCCCAGATGAACGGCTGGATCTACGGCGCGACCGCCGCGGCTGCGGGGAATCCCGGAGGACGGTTGGGGTGGTCATGTGCATCTGCAGGTGATTACAATTTCGACCTGAACTTCGATATATTCGTGGGAGCTCCCTTTGACGGTGAAGGTAGGGTATACCTGTTCAGCGGGATCGGCCTTGGTGCCCTGCAGGTAGATCTTACCCTGGTATCACCTGATGCCGAGTTCAACGGGACCGCTCAGGGAGACCGGTTCGGATGGGCGATCGGATCGACACCCATCTACCAGACCGTTGATATCGTTACGATCTCCGCTCCGATGCACGATAACGGCACATCGGCGAACGCCGGTGCGATCTACTCGTTCTGGCCAGTCTCGACCAGTACCTCCTCTATATCGGCGAACGACGCCCAGGCCCAGTTCTTCGGAGAGGCGGCAGGTGACCAGCTTGGGTATTCGCTTACAAAGGCGGAGTATCGGAATGCCGGGAACATGAAGATATTGACCTCCTCGCCGTTCCAGGGGGCGGGCGACCAGGGCGCATTGTACTTCTTCGAGAGGAACCAGGCTCCCAAGCTTTCCCAGCTGCTCTGCACCCCTCCATCGGGAGCGGGCGATCAGGAATTCACCATAACCGTCAACTATACGGACGAGGACGGGGACAGGCCAGAATATGTTAAATTGATGGTATTTCACGGAGATCCGAGATCCTCTGGTTCTCCTCTTATCGTCGAGTATCCATTGACGTTCTCACACGGCCTCAACGCGATGAACGGCCTGTTCTACAACATAGAGACAACTCTGAACAACTCGATCATTATCAGGGGTATCGAGGTGGTGGATGAGAACCTCTATTTCCGCGTCAGGACCAGGGCGGTAAGAGGTACGATGTACGAGGTGTTCTCCCAGGACCTTAAGGGCCCGGTCGTTGATGACATCGATCCGTCCAGGGTCAGGAACATCGCGCTATCCAATGATACCGGCGTCAAGGGAACGTTCAAGGCCAGCTGGGACTGGCCCGGAGAGGATGACTTCGGAACACTTGTGGGTGACAAGGTCTCCAAGCTCCACATAAAGATAAGGGAAGGGGAGGCCATAACGGAGGATAATTGGGAGAGCTCAGATACGTACTACACCTTCTCCGGGAGCGGGGAGCTGCAGAACCCAGGTTTCCCCCAGTATGATTTCACCTTTGGAACGCAGGTGGAGACAAACATGTTCAACCTTCAGCTAAAGCCGGGTTTCTCCCTGGATTACGAGGAGCATGTGAGGTATTTCGTGGCCTTCAGGGGCGTTGACGACAAGGGTAACCAGGGACCAATATCGAATCCGATCAGCGTTGAACCCTTCTGGGACCGTCCAACGATTCTCTCCCCCATCGAAACGGTGACCCTGGTGGACGTTCCGGATGATGAAGGTGGGACGCTCAACGTCTCCTGGTCGGCATCGCCATCCATCGACTGTACGGAATACAGGATATACATCACCCGGGAGGAGATCACAACGATCCTGGACAATGAGACCGGTGAGTATCTCGAATCCGATTACCGGATAACCAAAGCAGATGATCCCGAAACCTTCAAGAACGCCTGGTTGGAGATATCATCATACAGCGGTGGTGATCTACTGGACGGGGAGGAGTATTATGCCGCCGTTGTCGCGGTTAACTGGCTCAACAAGTTGAATCCAGAGGTCAAGATGAGCTCCCCCGAGACGGTGATCAACAATGAGGAGATCGACATCGCACAGGCGAGAGATGTATCGGGAGAGGACGTGATCGGCGACTCCGTTACCCTGAAGATCTCGTGGACCCCTTCAAGCGATGATAAGTTCACGGAATACAGGATCTACGGACAGAGGTATTCGTTCTCCAATGTGGATGATGCACTGCTTTTAGCGACCATAACCGACAGGACCGTGGGCGCCCTTTACGTGACAGAGCTCAACGATGTGCCTCTGGAAGGTGGTGTGGCCTATTCCTTTGCCGTTCTGGTAAGGGATTACAACAGGCACATGATAACCGTACTTGACGATAACAATACTGCGAGAGGAGTGTACCTGATCGATGATATCAGTGATGATATCATGCCGCAGATAAAGGGCGTCACTCTCAGGGATGCCCCCGAGGATGAGGGTGGGTCCCTGGTGGTCTCCTGGTACAAGCTCTACGTCAAGGACAAATTCCTTTACTACAACATCTACTATGATGACGAGCCCATAGAGTCGTTAACGGGTTTGACCCCCATCAAGAGCATATATGATAACCTGGTGGGAGATTATGAGTTCAACGAGTCCACAGGCCAGAAACTTCTGGACGGCAGGGACTATTATGTCGCCGTATCGGTAGTGAACTTTGATTTCCGTGAGACCCTTCTGGTGGATAGGAACAACACCGCGGGCCCGATCGAACCGATCAACCAATTCGATATTACCCCACCCATGAGGCCGGGCGCCATAGGATCAAGTGCTAGGACCGACAACTCGATCACGATAACCTGGGATTCAATGTCCTGGGATGATGTCCCAGATTTCCATCACTACTTGATCACCTACACCGGAAAGCGTTCGGGAGAGGAGGAGGTAGATGGGGGCCGTGAGGTAGGTGAGTTCACCATCAAGGGGCTGATCAAGGGATCGCAGTACTGGATCAACCTGGCCATTGTGGATGATGCGGGCAACGTAGGTGAGTCTTCGGATGATATCGAGGTCTACACGACGGGTGAGAACCAGGCCCCATATAACATCATGATAAAGGTCCAGGCGGCCATCTCTGAATTCGAGCTGTGGGACGAAAACAACACGCTGGAGATCCACGAGTTGGACCTGGGTAAAGAGGTGAGCTTTACCGGGACCGCGTTGGATGATTATACGAGCTATATCTACCTTTACTGGCAGTGGGTGATCACCACTCCCAGCGGAACGGTGATCGTGAAGCAGGGATACACTGTTGAAACGGAAGTAAAGGAAGCGGGCGACTATATCATTTCCCTCAGGGTAAAGGATGAGGATGGGCTCTGGTCCGAGAACCTCACGGTCTACATGAACGTTGAAGGTGAAGAGAAAGACCCCGAGACCTTCAAGCTCATTCTCCTGATCTTCCTTGTCGTGATAATAATAGTGATCGTGATAGTGGTATTCGTAACCATCAAATCCGGCAAGAAGTCCAGGATGAAGGAGGATATGAAAAGGTATGAGGATCGGCAACAGGAGATAGATGCCATGGGTAAGATATATACTGACCTCCCCTCGTGGACCTGCCCCTGCGGAACCACGCAGATCCCCATCACCGAGACCGCAAACTGCCCCTCGTGTTATGAATCCCACGAGGGTGT
>JAGLEG010000304.1 GCA_023145185.1 Thermoplasmata archaeon | reverse complement strand
GACGCGGATGCTTTTGGACATCTCGAACGCATCCGGTTTAACGTAAACGATATCATACAGGTCATCGACTACCATGTTTCCAAGGACGCTATCGCTCCTGCACAGCAGGTCCCCATCCTCGTACTCCCCTACGTCTATCTCTATATCGTTATCCCTTGATATCATGCTTCTTACCTGGAGCAGGTAGAGCTCTGCCGCTGGCTCGCCCTCATGATAGATGTTCACCGCAAACTCGATCTCCACAGGCGTGCCCAGGGAGATCTCGCCCAGTCTAAGCATCATGTGAACGGCCCTGGCCAGCGGTAATGTGTCTGTCTTCAGGATGGGGGCGAAGTCTATGACCCTTGAGCCCTCGTCCCCCAGGCCAGGGGAGAGCCTGTCATTCCTCGGCGAATAGGTTGAGGCGATATGTTCCAGGGACCCATGCTGCTCGGCCACCTCCAGGCCGAGGGTTGTAAGCCCACTCTCCTCATCCCTCTGGACGAGGTTCACATAGGTGTTTAGATCCACTGCGTAGAACCTGGTCTGGGACTGCCTGAGCAGCTCCTTGATGGTGCCGTATTTGGGCCGCTTTGGATGTATCGGGCAGAACCTGAAAGATGTGTCTCCCTCCACCACTGCCTTTCCAAGGCCCAGGGCGACATTTGCCACACCGTCCCTGGAACTGCACGAGCCCGATGGGTAGTAGTCATACGACTTTGCCACACCAGATATTGTTGGATAAAAGAGGTCCCCGTGTTGGAGGCCGACCAGCTCCTGAACTATGACGGACATCTTCTCATCCTCGGATGTGCTGGGCGTTGTTTCCAGGTAGGTCCTCGCCTTCTGGAAGAAGACCGATGCATAGACGTATTTGACCGCGTTACACAGCTCCTTGAACCTCATGTCCGTCTCCCAGGAGACGTTCGAGAGCAGGAGCGAGGAGTAAACTCCCGCAAAAGGATGTGAGAGCGCATCCTCCAGCAGGCTGGAGGACCTGACCACGATGGGAACCTTGGTCTCCCTCACGAACGCCCGAAGGTCCCCAAGGAGTATGGCCGGGAGATCGGATTCCATGAACCTGACCGCAATTCTCTCATCCGACATGTTGTAGAGGTCCTCGTCCCTGAGATCGTTCTCATCCAGGAATGCATCGAATATGTCGGAGCACAGGACGATGGTCCTGGGCATTGTGATGTTCATATCCGGCAGTATCTCCGGATAGAGGTACGTGGAGATGATCTTGTCCATGAAGGCGAGCCCCTTGGCCTTTCCCCCCATAGCCCCCTTTCCTATCCTGCTGAACTTGACGTGGGGGCCGTAGGTCTTTCTGGAATACCTGGTAATGGTGCCCCTCTGAAGGCTGGCCTTGTTTCGTTCCAGGGCAGCTATCAAGCCCTTCCTCAGACCCTCCGGGTCAGGCCCCGTTGCGATCACATCACTGAAAGCATCTCCCAGTTCAAATTCGCTTCTCGACACAAGCCACCGCCGAATATCCACCGTGAAGGATGGAAGCAGGTCCCCGGGAAGTGCCCAGAGGGACCTCTCAAGAGCCCTCATATCACCCACCCTGTGGAGCTCATCGCCGTCCCCGTCACGAAACACCAGCTCGATCGGCCCCATCCTCTCGCTCATGAAATCCCGAAGGCGGTGGTTGTAATTCGGCGACCCTTCACGGACGAACGCAGCCCCCATCTCCTCTGCAAGGCCCTCATCCTCGAAGGATGACGTAAGGGCCATTATCGGGATGGTGTTCTCCCCTGCATTCCATGGAGGGGGGAAACCACCCTCGGAAGATCCCTTCCTGGTATCGATCAGGACGCAGAGAAGATCGTCCCTGTACCTCTGATACAGGACGCTTGCCTCCTCTGGTGTTCGGGCGATCACCACCTGGGGCTGATGCCGGATACGGTTTGACCTCTGCTGAGGTGAGAGGTCCTCCCGGATAATGAGCTCCATATGTTCCCGGATGGCCTCGAACGCCTGCGACAGGAGGTGTGTGTAGAAACGGGGGGACCTGTTCATTATCATTATCTTTCTGGGCTCATGGTCAAACCGGGCCTCACCACTGTAGACCTGGTCCTCAAGGAACTGG
>JAGLEG010000303.1 GCA_023145185.1 Thermoplasmata archaeon | reverse complement strand
CTTGCCCTCACCCATGAGAATGCCCGGAAGCAGCAGTATCGTGAATATCTTGGATGCCAGGCCGACCCCCAGAAAGGCCGCGGAGGACCTCCTCCACCCCATCTGAAGCAGCATCAACACCAGTATGAAACCGATCATCACTATCACGTCGTCCTGAACGGCTCCAACGGAGGAGTAAACGGTCAGGGGGTTGAGCATCAACAGGAGTGCGGCCCAGATCCCCCGTTTTCCATACAGTCGAGAGCCCATGGTTAAGGTGATCAGACCGCCCATGAGGGCGAACATTGCAAAATATAACCTGAAGACGAGGAAGCTTCCACCCAGGGCTGCGGGGATCAGCCAGAAGATATTGATCAGGGGGGGATTGAGGGTGGCGACGTCGCGGTAGAGGACCTTTCCCTCCAGCAGGGTCGTGCCCCTGTCCCTGTAGAAAGGCACGTCGGTGACCTTCTCCTCGATCCGAACAAGCCACGTGGAGTTCCCGGGGTCACCCGATATGACACCATCATCGATCTCCCAGGTGCGGTTCCAATCGTATGTATCCGACGTGTAGAGCTTGCCGTACCCCTCCAGCTCCAACCTCATCGGGAGGTATCCTTCCTCGGCCTCTATGGATATCTCACCGCTTCCGTTCACAAAGAGCAGAGTGCCCTTCACGCCCGTCTCCCGATCGTGGTATATAATCACTCCATCTGACCCGAGAACGATATCCTCTCCGTCCAGGGTCAGCTCGTAGGTATCCTCCTCAATGGCCGCGGAGAGGCCGAAGGCGAGGGGCAGGTAGACCACCGCCCAGAGGACGATCAGGGCGGGGATGGGATTTTTTCGGACCGCCCCGGTGAACGCATCCACGATGGATCGTCCCACTTTCACCTTACCGGCCATGTCCGTTGGTAGGATGAATGATTATATGAATTTTGGGCCCGTCCAGACCTGTGGGCAACGGGCCATTACCCTCATTATCACTCCATCCTCCTTCTCATCGCGAGTACGAACCCTCCGACAGAACCTGCCAGGGCGTATCCGGCCATCATTATCAGGCCGAGGAGCATATCCGGTTCACTCAATTCCTCCCTCATACCACCTCCGGGTCTGAAGTTCTCGGTTGTCACGTCGAGCACATTTGTGATCAGGTCCCCGGAATAGGTCAGGATGAACCACGGCTCCACCCCTGCAGCATTCATGATCATGGATATGATGGGGAATATCATCATTATCAGGAAGAACCCGACCAGCGATGACGTGATCGACCTCTTCATGAAGCTGGAGAAGAAATAGATGACGCTCACGATGGATGTCGAGTAGAGCAGTGCGATCAGGAAAGAATATAGGGCCTCTATCGGGAGGTCAGCGAAGCCGTATATGATCACCACCGAGATCGATGTAATGAGATAATATAGCCCCACCGAAAGCAAAACGGGGATAAGGGCCGCTATGAATTTCCCCACGAGGATGGTTCCCCTCCTCTGGGGGGTTGGGAACAGAAGCAGACCGGTCTTCTTCTCGAACTCGCTGGATATCACGTCCCCTGCGAATATCGCGGCGACGATAACGATGAGCATGCCCACGAATCCCAGGTTATTGTTGAAGAAAGCGATCCCGGTGTCCGGGAAATCCCCACCGACCATGAACGGGAGAAACGAGAATATCAGGGCGATGAACAGGGAGATCCCCACCGCCATGATAAACCTCCTCCTGCGGAAGTGCTTCCTCATCTCGAACTTGACCGTAAGCCAGATATTGTGAGCATCGTCCATGGCGTCATTTTCAAAATTTCCCATTCAGCTCACCCCCCTCTCATCACCCATGATGGAGATGTAGAATTGCTCCAGCCCCCCGGACCCCGGGGTGAATGAATATAATGGATATCCAGCCGTCATCATCTCCTTCAAAATGATCTGGCTTGTTGCAGGTTTACCATCGTAGTAGATGCTCGCGCCCCCGTTGTTCCTCTCTGCCCTGGTAACTCCCACGATGGAAGCTATTCCCTTGATAGACCGGTCGTTCTGAGGCTTGGTGAACGATACGTCGATCCTCCTGGCGGATGCCTTATCCCTGATACTCTCGATGGTGTCATCCTCCACGATCTTTCCGTTGTTGAGGAAAATGACCCGATCGCATGTCTCGCTCACCTCGGAGAGCAGATGGGAGCTCATGAGAACGCTCTTCCCCTGTGCTCCAAACCTCCTCACAAGTTCTCTGACCTCCTTGATGCCCTTCGGGTCCAGGCCGATCACGGGCTCGTCC
>JAGLEG010000302.1 GCA_023145185.1 Thermoplasmata archaeon | reverse complement strand
CCCATGGGCGTCCTAGGCCCCCTTCTGACAGCTCGTGGAATACAGGTGGTGATGGCAATACCAGGCATGGTCCTGGCCCACGTTTTCGTCACGTTCCCGTTCACCGTGAGGTCGGTGTCCGTCGTCCTTGAGAGGATGGACCCTACCATAGAAGAGGCCGCCTCAACCCTTGGAGCGAACGGGCTGGATCGGTTCGTTCACGTCATACTGCCGTCCATTAGAGGTGGATTGATCGCGGGGGGGGCCCTCACGTTCACAAGATCTCTCGGTGAGTTCGGGGCCACCCTCTTCATAGCCGGCGGGATGGTCATGACCGGGCCCCTCTACATCTACTATCTGTCCAACAGCGAATTCGATTTCCAGGCGGCCACCTCCGTTGCGGTGCTTCTGATGGTGTTCCCCTTCCTGATACTTCTCCTGTTGAACCACATCGTCGAGAGGATGGAGGGGTGATATGAGGGCCAAAATGAAGGTTGAGGGCATTCACAAGTCCATAGGAAAGGATCAGATCATCTCCGATATGAGCTTCGAGCTGGGGGAGGGGGAGTCCCTGTCGATACTTGGTGGGAGCGGGTGCGGAAAGTCCACCACCCTGCGGATCATAGCCGGCCTCACCGACCAGGACAAAGGGTCCATATACATCGATGGAAGAAAAATGGACAACGTGCCTGCAAGTAAAAGAAAGATCGGGTTCGTGTTCCAGGATTACTCTCTTTTTCCCCACATGACCGTTGAGGAGAACATTGCCTTCGGCCCCAGGATGATGGGCATCTCCAGAAATGATAGAGAAAAAAAGGTTGTGGACCTTCTTGGCCTGGTCGGCCTCTCCGGATATGGAAAGAGGAGGCCAGGCCAGCTCTCGGGAGGGCAGAAGCAGAGGGTCGCCCTCGCCAGGGCCCTCGCCATAGACCCGGCCCTCCTGCTTCTTGATGAGCCCTTCGGCGCCCTGGACGCCAGGATCAGGAAGGCCATAAGAAGGGACCTGCGGAGAATGCAGAGGGAGCTTGGCATATCCATGCTCTTTGTCACCCACGACCAGAAGGAGGCTTTCGAGGTGGGGGACCGGATCGCCATAATGAACGAAGGGAGGTTCGATCAGGTAGGGCTTCCCAGGGACCTCTACGATCACCCCAGGACGAGGTTCGTGGCCTCCTTCATAGGGAGCATGAACGTCATCACCGTCCCGGCACGAGATGGCGGCCCCCCCATGGAGGTCATGGTGCGCCCCGAGGACGTGCGCGTTCTCAAGGTGGCGGATGGTGGGAAGGGCACATTTGGCACACTTATCAACTATATGTTCCTCGGAAGCCAGATAGAGGTCTCCATCCTTCTGGGAAATGGGAAGGCCGTACAATCGCTGATGTCCAAGGAGAGGTTCATCATGGAGGGATTCCGAAGGGGAGACGGCGTCAGATTAAAGATGCGACATCTGAGGTACTTTAACGGCCCGGGACAGGAGGGGGTCGATGGCACCTGGACCGCTCCTGAAAAGAATATTAATGGTGCTCTCGTGTAACACATTGGCCGATGAACGATCGGCCGGGCCTGGACTGAACATACTTGTTTACGGGCCCGTAACCTCGCTCGGATGGTATCGTTAAGATAATAAAGTGGTCCAGAAGATATCACGATACAGCCTGATCGTTGCTCCTTCGGATATAACTTTTTATATGCATCTGGGCATATTGCCTGATACAGAGGAAGTGTAGATGACGATCAAGAAAGTGCTTGTGACAGGAGGCGCCGGATTCATCGGTTCCCACCTGGTCGACGTCCTCCTTGAGGAGGGCTATCACGTATACATCCTGGACGATTTCTCGTCGGGAAATCTGAGAAACCTCAAGAGGTGGAATTCCGGTGACGACTTCAGCGACTACGGTGACATGTACAAATATGGCTACGGGAAAAGGCCCAAACACAAGCTGATCGAATGGGATATCTCCAAACCGTTGATCAGCAGCCCCTGGCTGGGCAGCCTGGAGGAGGGGGAGTTGGACTGTATATTCCACCTGGCTGCAAGAAGGAACGTGATGACATCCTTCAAGGAGCCCTACGACGACACCATGAGGAACTATATAGGCACCGTGAACGTGCTGGAGCTTGCCAGGAAAATCAAGTGCAACAAGGTGGTCCTCAGCTCATCGTACACGATATACAAGGACCTGGACCAGAGCTGCATAACGGAGGATTGCCGGAAAGAGCCGATCTCACCCTACGGCCTGAACAAACTGGCATCGGAGAAACTGCTCCAGCTTTACAATAACCACTACGGGATGAGGAACGTCGCCTTCAGGATCTTCGTCCCATACGGGCCCAGGCAGGTGCCCGGGTCCATATTCTCCGGGGTGGTGATGAGGTTTCTGGACCACGCCAGGAAGGATGAGGAGGTCACCATCTACGGAGATGGCGAACAGACCAGGGACTTCATCTTCGTGAAGGATATCGCCAGATGTCTCCATGCGGGGTTCACTCGGGACCTGGAGGGGGTCTTCAACCTCGGTACCGGGCGCGAGACCTCGATCAACGGCCTGCTCGACGCCGTGAGGTCAGTAACTGGCAAGGAGCTCAAGGCCAACTACAAGGACTCGAGGAAGGGGGAGGTCCGAAGGTCCGTCGCCGACATGACCAGGTTGATGGAACAGATGGACTGTGAAGGGGCAACCACACTTGAGGAGGGTCTCAAGGAGACTTACGGGTGGTTGACAAGAAAGAAACGGTGATCAACTGGGAAAGGCGGGGTCCGTTACGTGGATGCACAGGCGACGATAAGGTGAACTACAAGTAATTTCATAGAGGTTTAAGCACCTGGAAGTGATATGATGTATAGGCTGATGATCCTGGTCGTTCTCGCAGGTCTTATCCTTACAGCGGGATGCATCGAGGATGAGGAGAGGGAGACGGACGACACCGGGGAAGAGGGGGAACTGGTCCTTCATGTCCTTGGCGTCCCCCTGGACGAAGGGGAGGTCGGGACCATGTCGATCCCCTTGGTAGGGGTCAACTTCGTCGATACCGACGTTAAGCACCACTGGAACATGCCCTCCAACGTCACGGGAGTGATGGTCAACGTATCCTGGACCGGTGGAACGTGGGACCTTGAGCTTTCAATAGGCATCGGTGATTGTCCCCACTCGGGCACCGCCGTCAACTCGACGTCCGGATCGAACAACCAGCTCTCCATTCAGTACTGGGCCGGTGGGGACGAACCGCTTGATGAGATGCAGTGGTTCTGCCACCTTGGACTGGAGAACCCCGCCTCCCACAGGGGGGAATCCATCGATTACCTCTTCGAGGTGTACCTGTTCACCTACGACGAGGATTGTGGGGACGCCTGCGCTGTCTGATCACTTTGAGAGCTTTTTAAGCAGCGCGTCGATCTTATCGCCAGGCGGCAGCTTTCCCTCGAACATCAGCTCTCCATCAACGATAAGCGCAGGCGTAAGCATCACCCCTTTTTCGGATATCTCTCCGATATCCTCCACCTTGACCACATGAGCCTTGATATTGCTCTTTTTTATCGATCTGCTCACCATCTGATGCAGCCTCCTGCATTTTGCACATCCCGGACCAAGTATCTCTATTCTCATCGTCTTCACCAACTATCCGAATATATT
>JAGLEG010000301.1 GCA_023145185.1 Thermoplasmata archaeon | reverse complement strand
AAGTATCGGTTCAGATCCTATTTGATCTGTCAATGTTGGGATTCAAATCATATTCTATCTATCAAAGTTGGGATGCAAAGAGTGAAGTATCAATTCCCGCGATACGAGGATATGTCGGGAGAGCTTCCGCCGGGCGTCGAGCAGGATATCGAGGAGCTCGGGGGCATTGAGATACTCAGGAGGATGAGGCCCGATACGTCGGTGATCGCCAGGCTTGAGAGGTTGTACGACCTCCTATCCTGCAGGAACCGGGTGATGATATTGTTCTATCTGAACCTCGCACCCATGACACCTGGAGTTATATCCGAGCTCACCGGCCTCAAGCCCAATCTGCTCACATTCCATCTCAAGAGGATGGAGGCCTCCGGGGTCGTAGGTTCCGAGAGGGATGGCAGGTACAGGATATATTCGATAACGGACTTGGGCCGTACGTTGCTTGGTGGTGTCAACAGGTGAATATGTGCTCCAAAAATATTAAATTGTCCGATGCAGGTCCATTGCACGTGAGATACGTTGTCCCCCTGGTGCTCATGTTGATGTTCTTCCCACCGTTTGCACCCGTTTCGGACGGGTCCAGCGATGCGATCGATGCAGGCAGCAATGAGTTCGACCTGATCTTCGAGAACCTGCAGGTCCAGGAGAACGAGAATATCGTATTTGAGAACCAGACCATCCTCGTCAAGGGGAATATTACCATATACGGTTCATTGACCTTCAGGAACTGCACCGTTCTAATGAACGACACATCTTCGGTAGGTCCCGAGATCCACATTTACGGTTACATGGACCTCTGCGACCTGGATGATGATCCACAGACAATGGAGGATGGATCACTTCTTGATTCCATCACAGGTTCGCTTTCGATATTAGGCATGGGCCATAATAGTTCAAAACACTTAGGTTTGAACTCCTCGATAGTAAAGAACTCCTCGATCGTCCGGGCTTACTGCAGGATCAGGGACAGCGTGCTTGAGAAGAGCAATTTCGACCATGCGTATATTGATGGCGAGGATACGGAGTTCGTTGGGTGTGTGTTCATCGATCCGAGCCGTGTACCACGTAACTGCACGTTCAAGGGCGATCTTGACCAGACGGCATTCGTGTTAAATGGGTCGGGGCCCTCAAGCCTCACATTTTATCATTTGACATTCTCGGGATATGGTTCTGCGGTCAAGGTTGTAAACAACGATGTGGCAATAAGCGGCTGCGTGTTCAATGGGATCGATAAGGCTGTGGACACATCCGATGTACTTCCAAATATTGGAAACATCTCAATAGCCTATTCCCATTTCATCGATTCTTCACTTGATCTGAACAATTCAGGCTATCTATCGGTCTATGAAGTGAACATGACCCGAGGGGCCCTGAAAAGAAATAATGGTCCAACCTACATCATGGACTCGGAGTTCTACAGGATAAAGGGTCTGAGCGGATTCACAGAGGGTTACATCAGGGATTCCCAGTTCATTGAATGCGATGTTGCGTTGGATACCCCGCTTAACATGTTGATCACGGGGAACCATTTCATCGGGTGTGGACTTGCCATAGATAGGGATCACAACTGCACCATCTATCACAACGGCTTCATTGAGAACGTCAGGAATGCGGGCGGGTTCACGGCATCGAACTGGTACCACGATATCCTGAAAGAGGGCAACTATTTCACCTCCTACCATGGAGATGATAACGGGTATGGGGGCGGGAGGGCCGATGACGGGATAGGGGACACCGCACTGCCGCATATCGGCAGGGATCGATATCCATTGATGCAGGACATGCAGTGGATGATGCCCCCGATCAAGGAGGTGCATCTGGAATACGCCAACGGCTCATCCGATGTGGCCCTGAACTGGACCCATTCCAGCAATGAACGTTATGTCGTCCAGAGGAGCTGGAACGGCAATTTCATTGCAGATATCGATATCTGGTCCATTGACCTGAACCGGCTGACGGTCCATGACAGCCCGAACCGAACGGCATATTTCAGGCTGCAGACCTTCAATGAATACGGTGCGAGGGGTTTCAGTATGGTAAGGTGGGTGGATGTCGATCAGGTCCCGTATGCTCCGATCAATGTAAGATCAAGGGCGCTGCCGGAAGGGGCCTCAATAGAGGTCACCTGGGACCACCTCGGGGAGGACATCTCGAAGGTCAGGATCCTCTATGGCCTTGTCAGCCAACACTCGGGCACGGTGGCTGACGTGGAGTATCCCGGAAACAGCAGGGTCCTGACCTCCCTGCAGAACGGCCTTGAATATGCCATCGGGTTGATGTCAATAGACTCGGCGGGGCAGCCATCCCAGTTCTCGGAGGTACTGTACGATATACCGATAGATACACTACCCCCCCCTCCTCCCAGAAATGTAGCGGCCAGAGCAAAGAGCAATTCATCGATCGAGCTGACCTGGTCGCCTCCGGAGGAGCAGGACCTGGTGTCATACGTGCTGTATCGTCAGGGACCTGACGATGCGTCCTTTGTTGAATTGACCACCCTTCCGGATGACGTTCTGTCGTTCCTGGATGTGGGATTGGAGGACAATACCACCTACAGGTACGGCGTCAGCGCTCTGGATGAAGATGGCCCCCTTTCTGACATGGGAGGTCCCGTGGAGGCAACCACCCAACACAGGAACAACCTTCCAGAATCGGTCGGCGGGCCCCTTTTCATCGAGTTCAACGAGGATGAGGGCCCTGTCTCACTGGATCTCAGCAATGCATTCTTTGACCCTGATGGAGATCCCATCGAGATCACGCTGGTGGAATCTATGCCGTTCTCCTCAAGGTTGGAGGATGATATCCTCTGGATAGTGCCGGATAAGGACCAGGCAGGGGAGGGTTACGTATACCTGCAGGTCAGCGACGGGGAGGGATCCGTGAGCTACTGGTTGGGGGTAAGCGTCAAGGAGATACCGGACCCGCCCTCGATCGTCAAGATCACCTCTCCCGCCAATGGGTCCGTGCTGATACCTGGAGGGACCGTCCCACTGATATCCGAGATATATGACCCGGATGTGGTTGGAGGGGACGTGCTTAATGTCACCTGGACCTCGGACAGGGATGGTGAGCTGTACCGGTCGACCCTTGGTATCGGAAGAGCCATGGTCCTGCTCAGTTCGGGCGTTCACAGGATAACGCTCAGGGTGGAGGATGAGACCGGCAATGTGGAAGAGGATTATATCCAGGTGGTCGTATCGGTGTGGGGGTGGGGGGAGATGCCCTGGAGCATCACACCATCCCAGGCCCAGGATGGGGTGACCTCCGATGGAGGATATCTTTCACTGGTGGTTTACAACAACGGATCCCTTCTACTGACATTTCATTTTGATCCTGTCAATGAGGGAGGGATCGAGCTGATGACCACGGAGAGAACGATGGTCCTCTCCCCTGGAACTATCGGTGTGATCAAGCTCGAGATAGTCCCGGGGCTGGGACCAGGGACGATCGCCCTGAGCATAAATGTCACTGCCACGACCTTCAACAGCACCCATGCGGGCTTCATGGTGGTCCAATCCTCCATCTCCATAGAGGAGAAGAGGGAGGATAAGGACGAATGGGGCACATTCATAGGCATCGCCATAGGCGTGGGCCTGATCCTTGCGGTGGGAATATATCTGACCTACCCCTACCTGAGGAAAAGGTCTACAGGACCGGATCCATTTGAGGATGAGATATCAGGGGGTTCCAGATGAAAAAAGAGTTTATCGAGCTGGGGGACGGGGCCGGCGGAGAGCTGATGCAGGCTTTCATCAAGGAGAGGATACTATCCCGTTTAAGGCGGAAGGATCGATCCACTGAGGGCATACCTCCCTCGTTACTGGACGATTCGGCCACGGTCGGGGAGATGGCCTTCACGGTGGATGGCCACACCGTGTGGCCTCTTGAGTTCCCGGGTGGCGATATCGGATCGCTATCTGTCGCGGGAACTGTTAACGACCTGTCCGTGGTGGGCGCCAGGCCCGAGGCCCTCTCACTATCTCTGGTCCTCGAGGAGGGGTTGAACATCGAGGTCCTGGACAGGATCATGTCCTCCATAGGGGCCACCTGCGAGGAGGCTGGAGTGGAGGTTGTGACGGGGGATACCAAGGTCGTGGAGAACGGGGGGGTAAAGGGTATGGTGATATCCACCTCCGGGATTGGTAGAAAGCACCCCCTCCTCCCATCCTGCCTTTCGAGGGCGTCGGACCTCAGGTCCGAAAATGGTGGGCCGAAGGTGGATGCGGCATGGTTGAGGGCCGATCTCCCCAGGCCCGGCGACGTAATAATCCTTAGCGGGTCGGTGGGGGACCACGGGATCTCCCTACTCTCTTTCAGGGAGGGCTACGGTTTCGAGACCGAGGTCCGCTCGGACATCGCCCCGTTGAACCAGATGATGGAAGATATCATGAAGGTTGGAGGGGTGGTGGCCGCCAAGGACCTCACACGCGGCGGCCTCGCCAACGGGGTCAACGAATGGTCCTCAAAATCGGGCTTCGGCCTGATGATCCGGGAGGAGGAGATCCCCGTAAAGGAACCCGTTAGGTCTGCATGTGATATGCTTGGACTGGACCCTTTCGAGATCGGGAACGAGGGCAAGCTGATGATCTGCGCAGCGCCGGGGGCCCAGGAGGAGGTTCTGAAGGCCATCAGGGCGAACAGATATGGCCGCGATGGTGCTGTGATAGGGGATGTGGTCTCGACACACACGGGTGTGATACTGGAGACCGAGGTGGGAGGGAAGAGGATAATGGACCCACCCCACGGAGACCCTATCCCGAGGATATGCTGATGATGACGGTGGGAATATGACGGGGAGCTGGGATGTGGTCGTTATCGGCGGTGGGCCCGCTGGAATGATGGCGGCACACGCTGCCGGGACAAGGGGATTATCCGTTCTGCTTGTTGAGAGGAACGAAGGCCCGGGAAAGAAGATGCTTATCACGGGGAACGGGCGGTGCAATATCACCAACGGTTCGGAGAAGAAACATCACCTGTCGGTGGCCCTCTGTGAAGGCCGTTTTCTCCGGCCGTCGATCCATTCATTTGGGCCCGGGGAGGTCCTCTCATTCCTTGGATCAAAGGGCCTTCGGACGGTGCGAGAAAAAGGAGATCGGGTCTTTCCCCTCTCCGACAGATCGTCGGATGTGCTCAACACGCTCGTGAAGGCCATGGACGAGGTCGGCGTTGAGGTCCGGAGGGGGAGGGTGACCGGCATCTCCGCGGAGGATGGGGTCGTCAAGGGGGTTGTCCTGGAGAGCTCCGAGGTGGTCCCGGCCGAAGGAGTGATAATCGCGACCGGTGGTTCCTCCTATCCGTCCACTGGCTCCACGGGAGACGGTTATGGCCTGGCATCCTCACTGGGACATACGATCTCTGAACTTCGCCCTGCCCTTGTACCCCTATCCATCGATGGGATCAAGAAGGCGGACATGGAGGGCATATCCCTGCAGGGGGTTGGGGTGAAATTGAAGGATGGCGGAGGAAAGATGATATTCGATGATAGAGGGGATCTGATCTTCACCAATAGTGGGCTATCGGGCCCGGCACCCCTCCTCGCCAGCTGTTATATTGAAAGCGGGGTGGATGTGGAGATATACATCGACCTCTATCCTGACCTGGATCAAAGGGGCCTGGACCGGATGGTCCAGGAACTATCAAGGTCCTCTCCAAAGAGGATGCTGGAGGTTGAGATGCGCTCCCTGGTCCCCAGGAGATTGTCGGAGTTTATCCTTTCCGAACTGGATGTGGATGGTGCCGTGAGGATGTCCCAGCTTTCAAAAGCGGACAGGGGATCCGTTGTGAGGTCATTGAAAGGGTTAAAATTCAACGTGGATGGCCTGGGCCCGATGGAAGGGGCGATGGTGACCAGAGGAGGTGTGTCCCTCGGCGAGGTGGATCCGGACACGATGGGGTCGAAGATAGTTCGGAACCTCCATTTCGCAGGGGAGGTCCTTGACATACAGTCGATATCGGGAGGGTACAACCTCCAGCTCGCATGGTCCACGGGCCACCTGGCAGGGGATAGTATCCTCCATTGAGCATCAGGCCGAATCCATCCTATCCAGTATGGAGTTGGTCACATGGTCCAGCAGGTCCTTATCGCCTCTGGACTCCACATTCAGCCGGATAAGTGGTTCCGTGTTGCTTGATCGGAGGTTGAACCTGTACCTCTCGAACTCCAGGCTTACCCCATCGGTGTGATCCACGGATATTGCGTCCTGACCGTAGGCTCCTTCGATGTCGTCTATCACCTTGAGGGGGTCATCTACCCTTCTGTTGATCTCGCCGCTTACGGGAAACCTCCTTACCCTCTCCGAGAGCAGTTCCGATAGCGTGTTGCCTCCGGCAGCCATGAGCTCGGCGATGAGGAGCCATGGCACCATGCCCGTATCACAGTAGTTGAAATCCCTGAAGTAGTGGTGTGCGGACATCTCCCCACCGTAAATTGCATCCTCCTGTCTCATCCTGTCCTTGATGAACGCATGCCCCGTTCTGTTCATGATGGGGATGCCCCCCGCCTCCTTCACGATCTCCACCGTGTTCCATATCAGCCTCGGGTCGTGAACGACCTTCCCACCTTTCTCACTTGAGAGCATGGACTTCGCCAGGAGGCCGACTATGTAGTAGCCCTCGACGAACCCGCCCTTCTCATCGAAAAGAAAGCACCTGTCGAAATCGCCGTCCCAGGCGATGCCCATCTCGGCCGATCCAGACCTTACACGATCCGAACATGGTCCTCTCATCTCCGGGAGCAGGGGATTGGGTATTCCGGCGGGGAAACTGCCATCCGGCCTGTTGTGGACCTTGACGAGGTCCAGGTCCAGCCTCTCCTCGAGCCTGTCCAACACGGGCCCGGCACAGCCGTGGCCTGGATCTGTCACGAACTTCATGGAGGAGAGGGAGGAGGGATCTTTCAGGAATCCAACCAGCTTCTCGATATATGCGTCCCATACATCCACCTCCTTCAGATTTGAGCTTGAAGGCTTTTTCTCGATACGGCCCTCCTTGATCATGTCCCTGATCTCGTGAAGGCCGTTATCCCTGGATAGGGGGATCGACCCCCTGGTCACCATCTTCATCCCGTTGTAATCACGCGGGTTGTGGGAGGCGGTCACCATGATCCCGCCGTCCGCATCGAGGTGCGGCGTGGCAAAGTATATCATCTCCGTCCCGCAAAGGCCGATATCCAGCACGTCCGCCCCTCCTTCCATGAGCCCCTGGGCGAGGGCATCCGAGAGGGATGCGGAGCTCTGGCGAACGTCCTGCCCGATCACGACCTTTTTCGGCCCTACCAGGTTGCAGTAGGCTATTCCTATGGATCTGGCCAGCTCCTCGTTCAGCTCATCGCCTACCCTGCCGCGGATATCGTAGGCGAGAAATGGATCTCCCACAAGATCACCTCGGTCCGGGCTGACTTGCCGGTGTGGGGTTCTCCGGTCTGCGGATGACCTCCACCCTGGAGAGGACCTTCTCCACGATATTCTCCGCGGTGGTCCCTTCCAGCTCAACGTCCAGGGATATCATGATCCTGTGCGGTATCATCTTCCTTGCCGCCCGCTTGACATCGTCCGGTATCACGTGGTCCCTGCCTTCAAGGATCGCCGCCGCCTTCGCCGCGTAGAGCATCTGCTCTCCCGCCCTGGGGCTGGCCCCCAGGTTGACGTTCTGGTCCTTTCTGGTCTCTATGATGATATCCTTGATGTAGTTCAGGATCGAGGCATCGATATGGCACTTGAGATACTCCTCCCTCAGGATAGGATACACCTCGTAAGGGAGCCTCTGCGGCATCTCTCTCTTCGCACCGCTGCTCTTCATCTGAAGCATCGCCAGCTCATCGCTCTCTTTAAGGTAGTCCATCTTGCTCTTTATCATGAACCGGTCCAGCTGGGCCTCTGGAAGGGAGTAGACCCCTTCGGATTCGATGGGGTTGATCGTTGCCATGACGAGAAAGGGGTCCTGCAGCTTGAAGGTGTTCCCCTCCACGGTAACCTGTGTCTCCTCCATTGATTCAAGGAGTGCGGACTGGGTCTTTGACGGGGCACGGTTGATCTCATCTGCCAGCACCACGTTTGAGAAGATGGGCCCCGGCCTGAACTCGAACTCCTGCTTCTTCTGGTTGAAATAGTAGTGGCCGGTGATGTCCGAGGGCAGCAGGTCCTGGGTGAACTGGATCCTGCTGAACTTGACGCCCACGATATCGGATAGGGTCTTGGCCAGTGTTGTCTTGGCAACACCCGGGACCCCTTCAAGCATCAGATGTCCCCCGGTTGTGAGGCAGATCAGGAAATCCTCGACTATGTCCTGATATCCGATGATGGCCTTTGCGACCTCCCTCTTCACCTCTCCGTAGACCTTCGCCGATCTGTTCATCATACTCCCTCAATATCATCCATCAACCTGTTGAGCGTAACTTCATCCCAGGTGGGATGTCCGAGCATCAATGATCTGAATATATCGTCCCTGTCTGGCCTATCCGGCTCATCTTCCTTAAATATGATGGACTGCAGCCTTTCAAGCATGGAGAAGAGCTTCCTGTGGATGCCTACCTCATACATCAGGAAGATCGAGCACAGGCCGATCAGGAGGCCTATTCTCTCGGCAGGATCGAACCCCTGTTGGAAGGAATCAATGATATGTACGGGGTCGTTGAGATCGTGGTGCGCCTCGTCTATCAGTATGGTGTTCCTGCCCTCGGACAGATAGTGGATGAGGTTGGAGGCGAACAGGCCGTTGTCCATCTTCTTTTTCATCTGATTGATCAGCAGGCTGGGCTCGGAAAGTACGATGAGGGCCCCCTCCCCGTATCTCTCTATCGTGAGTATCGGAAACGGGCCAGATCCCTCGTTAATTGTTTGAAGGGTATCCTCTTCATTTTCCAACCAGGAGGTCTGTGATGAGTTCACTATGGGAACCGCTGATATGGATGGGATCACCGTCGAGGGATAGTTGAAGAGGAGCATTGAGACGTTCCTCGTTATCCGGTGCTGGGCCATATCGGTACTAACGGAGAGCTCGGGTATCTTCATGAAGGAAAGGTCCACCATCTTCCTTCCCGATATGCGGGTAGAGGTCTCCAGATAGGATAGAAGGTCATTCCCGGTCCCGAAATCATCCGCGATAAGCATAACTCCTCCTTCGGTGAGGAACTCATGCGTGAACTCCCCCTCCTCCCTCGTGAAAGTGACCTCGGGCCCTATGATGATTATCGAGGTTGCCGCGGGGTTGATATCCAGCTCTCCGCTTGCAAAGGATCGGTGTGCAACAACCTCCTTCGTCGTGGCCGATAGGTCAATGGTGGGTAGAAAGGACCCCGTTTCGTAGGTCTCCTTGCCCAGGTCCGAACAGCCGTTCCAGCCTGTGTTATATATGGAGAAATCCGCAGAAGAGGAGATCACCGGGACCATTATGGAGATCGCCAGCAGAACAGCTCCCAAGCCCAATACGAACAGATATCTGTAGGCGGCCCTCACCTGTTCGATCAAGGACGACCCCCTCCGTAAGAACGGTCGTCGTGAAGGGATACATCACGTTTATGGTGATGAGGACGTTCATATACGGCCGTCGGGTATGCCGGGATCGACACTATGCCAGGAGATACAGGTGTGTATTTCATGTTCGATGGGGATTGAACACACACTTGGATAAACCTTTCGACATCTTTATCTATTGACGCACTATTGGCACAATGATGATCAGATCGGACGGTTGGATCAAGATAGGGGGCGTCCTGATGGCCCTTCTCGGGTTGGTCCTTATCGTGGTGGTAGGGGACCTGTTCCAGTTCTCTCCAGGGGCCGATCTCGGCCTCTCTCTCGGCGAGAGAGGTGGTGAGATGGCGGTGAATGCCGGGTTTGGGCTCCTTCTGATCGGGATCTTCGCACTGTTCCTCTACTCGGGATCGGCCCTCCCTGAGGAGTATACGCGGGCGTTCCTGAGGACCCAGGGCGATAGCGTGGGCCGACTGGTCCAATCCCTCAACCTTGAGGGCAACGGCATCTACCTGCCCCCGAGGGGGAGGTTGACATCAGACCGTGTATTCGTACCCCTGGACAGGAGGCCGATGGAGGTGCCTGACCTGTCGGATGACATGGTGCTTCACACCGGCTCCATGGGCCCTTCTCTTGGCATCTCCCTTGATCCGCCAGGGGCCGGATTGGTGGACGAGGTGGAAAGCGGCTGTGGAGTTCCGTTCGGGTCCGAGCCGATCTCGGGGGCCACGGAGGCCCTTGAGAGGCTCAGCAAGGGAACCGGCCTGTTCAGGGAGATCACGGTGAGGGACAGGAAGGATCACCTTGAGGTCCATATTCGCCATTCGGTCCTGGGGGCCGTGTGTGAGGATATCTG
>JAGLEG010000300.1 GCA_023145185.1 Thermoplasmata archaeon | reverse complement strand
TTTTATCTGTTGGAACGAAAACGGGATTCCCTGAGGCCAACTGGACCTGCCTTATATGTGTTGAATATGTGGGTATGGGGAATATGACCTCGTCGCCGGGGTCAATGACCGCCATCACGGAGGCCGCCAATCCTTCTATTGCTCCCACCGTCACTATTATCTCATCTTCGGTTGAATCTATGTGGTTTATACGGTGTAGTTTCTCTGATATGGATCTCCTGAGCTCCGGCATCCCACCACTTGACGAATAACCCCCTACTTTTCCATCCTCTATCGCTTTGATCGCGGCGGACCTGATGTGTTCAGGTGTGCCCGATGTGGGCTTTGCCCAGGAGAGGAAGGCGACATCGTCGATCCCCTTGGAAAGCCGGGTCATCTCGTGAATTGCCGACCCCTGTATCTGAAGGACCCTGTTTGACATTCTCGGATCGTTATTATTGTCCATGTTTCATGCACCTCCAATTCCGATATCTCAATGACATCCTATCCCGTCCGCTCCTCCAGGTAATTCCGGAGGGCATTGTGCAGGGTGTCTGCTGACAGCTTCGAACAGTGAACGTTCTCATCCGGCAGGCCGTCCAGTTCGTTCAGGACATCCTGGCCCTTGATATTGAGCGCCTCCTCAATGGTATTCCCAGCGGCCAGTCTGGTCGTCATGCTGCCACATGCGATGGACGGGCCGCATCCATCGGTCATGAAGAGGATCCTCTTGATACGACCATCCTCGATCTTGATCGAGAACTCCATTGTGTCGCCGCATGGGCCCAGGATCTTCCCCACAGAGTCCGCACCCTCGATCCTGCCGACGTTCCGTGGTTCCCGGTACTCTCGAAGTACCTTTGCCGAGAACTCCTTTTCCTCTTCAGCATCTATCTGTTTCTGAAGGCCCCTTACCATATCATCAAGATCATCGTCTTCCGTCATTACAACGCCTTCTCAACTCTATCCCAGATCTCCCTGATCGTTAGGGCCAGCGGACCGTCCGTGTATTCCACAACGGTCTTCTCCGACAGCATGGCCTGTGTTGCCGTATCGTCGTATGGTATCTTTCCCACAACATCTATCCCTTCTCCCTTGCAGTAATCGAGGATATCCCGGGTGTTCTCCGTGTTGATATCATATTTGTTTATGAGGGCAATGGCGGGTATCTGAAAATGTTTCGCAACCTCTATTATCCTCTTGGCATCGTGGATGCCTGACAGGGTTGGCTCAAAGACCACCAACACCAGGTTCACGCCCGTCATTGCAGCGATCACCGTGCATCCGGTTCCAGGGGGACCATCGATAAGGATGAGCTCCTTGCCCTCCTTTTCGGCTACCTCCCGTGCCCTCTGCCTCACCAGGGCAACCAGTTTTCCGGATGCCTCCTCGCCCGCATGCAGTTTCGCATGAACGAGGGGGCCGAACCTCGTATCTGATATGAACGCCTCTCCTGCCTGTCTCTCCACCATTTTGATGGCATCCACGGGACAGACCAGCTCACACACGGCGCACCCCTCACATTTCTCGGGATGAAGCGTGTTATCCGGGTCGAAAGCGCCGTAACGGCAGTTCTCGTAGCACTTCCCACAGTTGATACAGAGATCATCGTTCTTTTGGGCGATGTTCAGGCCGTGGAACACCTCGCTTTTTCGTATCTCGGGCTGCAGCAGAATGTGCATGTCCGCCGCGTCGACGTCTGCATCGGCGATCACGTGGTCTTTCGCAAGTGCGGCGAAGGATGAGGCTATCGTTGTTTTGCCGCAGCCACCCTTGCCGCTGATGATGGTCAGCTCTTTTACCATCATACCATCTCCCTGATCTTCTGGAACATCTCCTCGAACAGTTTCCTGTATTTCGGAAGGCCCGTTACCATTGGAACCCCTCGTGAGTATAGTTTTGCGACCTCCATGTCGTTGGGGATCTTTGCAAGCAGGGGAATGCCCTCTTTCTCGCAGTATTGGTCAACCCTGTCGTCGCCAATTCCGTCCCTGTTGACCACCACCCCAAAAGGAGTTCCGATCTGCCTTATCACGTCAACGGTAAGGGTGAGGTCGTGCAGGCCGAAGGGCGTTGGCTCGGTGACCAGTATGCAGAAATCCACGTCCCTCATGGTCTCGACCGCAGGACAGGCCGTCCCTGGAGGGGAATCGAATATCGTGATCTTTGAAGCATCTGCAAATTGTTTTAACTCGTTTATAATGGGCACTCCAAAAGGTTCGCTGATGTTTAGCAGCCCGTGATAGACGGGGAGATCCTCCGTTCCACCCTTCTCGATCAGGCCGACGTTATGGTCCACCTCGGTGATCGCATCCACAGGGCAGATGATCTTGCATCCGCCGCATCCGTGGCACAGCTCCTCGAAGAAGAGCAGCTTCTCTCCGATGATCGATATCGCATTGTACTGGCAGAACTCCGCGCATTTCCCACACAGGGTGCACGTATCAAGGTCGAACTTCGGAGCGGGTATGCTCACATCCTTTATCTTCACCATCGGCTCCCTGAAGAACAGATGGCTGTTGGGGCCCTCGACGTCGCAGTCTATCAACATCGAGTTCTTTACGCTCAAGGCCAGGTTGACGGCAATGGTCGTCTTGCCCGTTCCCCCTTTGCCACTGGCTACGGTGATCTTCATCTCATTACCTCACATATTCCTGATATTTTACTCAATGATCATGATGGTGATGCTCATGCCCGTGGCCTTCGCCGATGCCATCGCCCCGGTAAGCGTGCTGTGCACAGGCGTTCTCGTCCGTCGCCGCCTGGAGCTGCCCGGCCTTCCATTTGTCAATGGTCTCCTGTACTGTGCCCGTGGCTCCGACAAATACCATAACGCCGGACCCTTCGAACATGGAGATCGCCCTTCTGCCCAGTCCGCCACAGAGCATGGTGTTAATTCCCGCCTTTGCGAGGATCTCTGCGGGAAATCCCGACCCCCCCATGTGCTCGCTGGTATTGTCCAGGATCGTCACTTCTTCGGTTTCCGTGTTGAAGACAGTGTAATTTGGGACACGTCCAAAATGCTCTCCTACCGCCTCATCCAGGCCTTTGTTGCCCATTGATGGAATGCAGAGTTTCATCTTGTTCACCTCATTCCCGCATGTGAGCCAACTGTGGGAGCGGGCGTAATTGAGAGCTCTCCCTTTTTGTACTTCTCCACCATGTCAATGACCTTGCCATTGGACCCGGTGATTATCTCTATACCCGCCGCCTCCAGGGCTTGATGGGCATTCGGGCCCACATTACCCGTGATAAGCACCTTTGCGCTGGCCTTTGTGATCGCCTGGGCCGCCTGAGGGCCCGCTCCACCGCTTGCCATCGCGCTTTCATTCACCATGGCCTCGAATTCCATGGTATCCGGATCCACTATCACGAAATACCCGCATCTTCCGAACCTGGGATCGATATCGGAATCCATTTCCTTTCCTTTTGCTGTTATCGCTATTTTCATTGAACTCCTCCTTCAAATAACCTATTCATCCGTAATTGTCAATGGTTATTAAAGCCCACTGAGATCCTGGATCAGTTAACCTTCCCTGATCAAAGATGAGCCGCATTTTGGGCATTTCTGGTTATAACACGGTACGCCCCTCCCGTGAGGTTCTTTATGTCCGCAATCGGGGCATACACAGGATCCTCCAAGGCCCATTCCGGTCCTGTTTCCCTGCCCTGCCCCTCTGCCTTTTCCCATTCCTTGCATTTTAACAACCTCTCATATCTGACCGGTAGATCGAAACATCATTCTTCCTTGGTCAGCTCACCGATCCTCTTCTTGATCTCCTCAAGTTCCGCTTCCAATCCCTTTACAGAATCTTCCAGGTACGCCTTCTCCTCCTCGGAGGTCGGTTCGCGATAATTCCTGGATGTTTCAGGGCGGTATGGTCCTGCAGAACGATCGATCTCTGCGGGGTTGTAGTCGGGTTCATAGTATCCAATTCCACCCCCCATACCTCGCCCCATGCCTCTACCTCGTCCTCCACCAAAACCCATTGCTCGGCCCTGGCCGAATCCAAAGACGCGGCCAAAGAAACCTCTTCCTGGGCCTCCCCGTGCATATCCACGTCCCATTCCCCTTCCATATCCCATTCCTCTTCCGGAATGCCCTCTGGTAAATCCAGGGGCGTTTGAACCTGAACAGTAGCCCATTGCTCTTCCCGTCTGCGGGCCAGATCCTTCTGGCCCCATTCTATCTCCTCTTGGCATTTATATCATTACTCCTTTTTTTCAATTATCTCTTTTGAGAAACGAACATTACCGTTGATGATCTGGATCGCACATCCGTTTGAAAGCGCATAGGCGATCTTCTTTCTTGCGGTCATCAGATCGTTCCAGAAGCTCCTTCTGGATATGCCCATTTTCTGGGCCGCCTCTTCCTGCGTCAATCCCTCAAGGTCCGTGAGCCTGACAGCCTCGATCTCGACGAGCGAGATCTCCACTATCTCCATGTTCCTCAAAGGGACGCCAGCAGGTTTATACAGGCTGACCTCGGGTATGTTCTCGATCCATCTTGAACATCTACGTGAGCCGTTTCTCCATCGCACAATTGCTCATATGAGAAGTCATATATAAACCCATTGCACTATTGAGCAATATCTATGCAATAGATTTATTATTATTCACGCAATCTGAGTGGATGGTGCAAGTATATGATAGCGCAAACCTTGGAGAATTGGGACCCGGAGAAGTTGGCCTTCGGCCCGGTTCCCTCCAGAAGATTGGGGAGAAGCCTGGGAGTGAACAACATCCCCCCCAAGATCTGTTCGTATTCCTGTAGCTACTGCCAGCTGGGAAGGACAAAAGACCTAAGCGCTGAAAGAGGGCATTTCTTCGGTCCCGAAAAGATATTCGAGGCCGTTTCCAGCAAGGTCGGATCTGCCGAGAAAATGGATCAAAAGATCGACTACATCACGTTCGTCCCTGACGGTGAACCCACTCTGGATATAGATCTGGGAAGGTCCCTCGAGCTGATATCTGACCTGGGCGTAAAAACCGCGGTGATAACAAATTCTTCACTCATGTACAGAGAGGATGTGAGGGATGACCTCTCCCTGGCAGATCTCGTGTCAATAAAGGTTGATACTGTTGACGAGTTGACCTGGAGGAAGATCAACAGACCGCACCGTGACCTTAAGCTTGATGATATCCTGGATGGGATCAGATCCTTTTCAAAAGGATATAATGGAACACTTGAAACCGAGACGATGATGGTCAATGGTATCAACGATTCGGAGGAGCCCATCAAGGCCACTGCTGATCTCATTGGTGTCATCTCCCCATCCATTGCCAATATCTCAATACCTACCCGCCCACCGGCAGAGAAGTGGGCCTCAAGACCATCCGAAGATAGCCTGAACATGGCCTATCAGATCTACAGGAAACAGACGAGCGAGGTCAGATTGCTCATAGGATATGAGGGTGGCGGTTTTGCATCATTGGGCGATGTTGAGAAAGACCTCCTGAGCATTACATCGGTTCACCCGATGAGGGAAGATGCAGTCAGGAAGCTGCTCGAAAGGAAGGGGAAGGAATGGGATCAAATGGAGAGATTGGTGAAGAGACGAGCAATAAAACGGGTGGAACATGAAGGGAGGTCGTTCTACCTCAGGAACTTGGAACATATCTGAGATCGCTGAAATGAACTGCTGAGAGTAGAGTTCAAGATAATAAGTTCGTGACTATTAATATTCTTTTTGAAAAGATGGAGGGTTCAAATTTCAAGAAGGAACTCCCACAAAGAGACAACCCTGACCCCTTCGGAAAGCCTCTCCTCACCGGTCCAGGTGATCAAGGTCCTCCCGGTCGTTTCATCTCCATCCGGGAACCTGTCGAAGGGATCGATCTCCCTTTCGATGTTCTCATGGGTCAGTGAATTGGTTACCTGGATCAGATCCACAACCTCTTCATTTTTTGTGATCACGAGATCCATCTCATTCCCGTTTTCCTTCCAGTAGAATACCTTGATCGAAGGATCCATGGAGGTCCTTCTGAGCATCTCAACGATAACTGCATTCTCCATCTCCCTTCCTATCTGCGGTCCCAGTATGTTCGACGCAAGTCCCGAGTCGGGAAGATACACCTTGGGAGTGGACAGACCCGAGGTCCTCTCCGATCTGGAATACTTCTTCAATAGTAAGGCGAATCCCACATCCTCCAGATATGAGAGGTACAGATACAGGGTCTTCTTCGAGCCCTCGTATCTCAATGATCTCCATGTATTGGCCAATCTGTTAATGGAAAGAGGCTTGGAATATGATGATATTACATTCCTTATGAGAAATCTCAACATCGGAAGGTTGGAGATGCCGAATCTCTCCACAAGGTCCCGATACACCACAAGATCCACATAATCATCGTAGAACCTCTGCCCGAGCACATCTTCACCAATTATACCAGGAAAGGAGCCTTTCTCCAGGTATTCCATAAGTGCCCTTCTGATCATCACGATCTCATTGGTTCCCGGATGATCCGAGATCTCAATATCCCTGAAGGAGAGGTACTCCCTGAAGGAAAGTGGAAAGAGGACCTGTTTAAGTGACCTTCCCCTGAGAGAAGTATCGATCTCCCTTGCAAGAAGTCCTGAGCTGGAACCGGTGAGGAAGATCCTGTATCTCTTTTTTTCATAGAGGGAGATGACCGCCCGGGCCCATCCCTCTATCCTCTGAATCTCATCCAGCACTATCGTATCGGGTTCCCTTCCGTATATCTCATGGAAGATGGAGACCGAATCGAAAACGTCCATGGCTGACCATCCGTCAAGTTGGATATCATCGAAATTGAGGTAAAGGACACGGTCCGGGTCCATTTCCTTGACCATATCGAGCAACATATATGATTTCCCGGCCCTCCGGGGGCCATAAATGACCTGAATGAACTCCCTTGAAGGTGTGAGAACGATATTCCTCTTTCTTATCTCCAACCTTGAGAGATCATTCCTCTTGTCCGCAAGATATCTCTCCAGTTCCCTTTTATCCAGCATATATAAACAATAGAGAGGGCATAATATATATTTATTACGTCATTTATAACGCCATAATATTTGTATGTGTATCTTTTCATGACGCCACATCTCCAAAGGATGGCGGGTCCGCCACACATGAGAACATTGTCAACAAAGGCAATTCAGCAACTACGCAATATATCCAGATTCACCCACAACGTAGTTGCTCAACCTGTTGTATAAATATGAGGTGCACCCCACCATGGAACCGCCAGGAAAGCGAATAAGATCGTTCATATCTTGCCCTCATAGAGGACGGGGTCTATAGATATCGTGATCCCTTCCCAGGGGGACATCAGCGTTAATGGGGTGACATCGGACCCTTGCGGGATATCGATATAGACCTTGCAGGTCCTGTTATCGCCGGGGTGGAGATCGGAGGGGCCCGGATCTCCATTGAAAATGCAGTCCTTGATGCCGTCCGTCGTGTTCATCTGCAGCTTCCAGACCTCGAAATGCGTGACGTTCTCACCGATGTTATCGGCCCTGTACACGCAGAATGCGAAACCTGCCGGATCGGTGTCATCCCTTCCCATCTCCTGGACCGAAAGGCTCACCGGGCTCCGCCACGGCCTCATATCAACGTCCCTATCCGACAGGTTCAGGGTGTGATCGGCGATCCAAATGTTTTCCACCAGATCGAGGCGGATCACCTCCTCGATGCCGGGTATCTCGTAGTGGACCCACCCCCGCTGGGACTCATTTGATCGAAGCAGCCTGTCATCAAGCGTTCCGGGAATATATTCCGGATACATGGAAGGCAGGTATGACCCGGAGGATGTGACAGCTTGGAATACAAAGGCAGAGTACATGAGCTCCCGGCCAAGGGTGTTCTCCACTTCCAGGTCCACCACGAGCCAGTAATATCCGGGCGTCGATGAATACATGGTCGATGTCAACCTCTCCGTGTAGAACAGGTCGTGGACGACGTAGGGCAGCGATGGAAGTGCCGGGGTCTCGTTCCCATCATCCGGATCGGGATCGATGTTCTCGGGGATATCGTCATCCTTCGGTACATCGTCATTCGGAGAAGAGACCATAACGAATGAAATTACAAGAATGATCGCTACAATGATCCCGACGACCATCAATATGGCGTTCTTCTTCTCCATATTATCATATCCACTTCTCAATATTAAACCCTGACCGTATCCTGGCCCCGGTGAGACATATTATATATGCTATAGAGAAATGATAGTGGAGGAACGGAGGGCATATAATGACATCTGGTAGACCGTATCTCTTGCTTATCACACTGGTTGCGTGCGCCTCCCTCCTCATCTCCGTATCTGGCAATACATCGTTATTCCTATCCCCTCTTGAGGAACAGGAGGACCCCATTCTGCCGGGCGCAGGGGTGGAGTTCCACGTGGGATCCGGACAGACGTACGCGCATATAGGCGACGCCGTCGCAGCCGCCGGTGTTGGGGACATCGTAGTTGTCCATTCGGGGACATACCACGAGAAGGTGATCGTGAACAAGCCAATCACCCTCAAGGCCGCCGCGGGCGAGGAATTCACCGTCTTCGCATCGATCTCCTCCCCCGTCTACGGCACCTGGGACCACCCATATAATCCTTCAAGCTGGCTGTGGAGGGCGAGCCTTATTATCACGTGCGGAGCCCCGGATTATTACGGAAGGTCCGCGACCATCGACGGCGGAAAATACACCTACTCCGGCACACAATGGGATGATGCGGCGATCAAGGTCCAGAACGGATTCTACCATACGATCAAGAACGTGGAGGTGTACGGATCCCATCAAGGAATATGGCTTCATGGAGGGCAATCCATCAGCGGCAGCGCCTACGCCTCCAACCTCAAGATCCAGAATTGCAACGTCCACAACATGACGGGGCATGGCATCTACATCCAGAAGGGATATGCGACCATCGAGGACACCACCATCATGGACTGCGACGTTAGCGGAATACATTATATGGTTAGCGATTACGGGAACGGCGTTTACAGAACCGATATAGGAAGGTGTTGTGCGGGCATCTCCCTGGACTACTACAGCCCGCTCAGTACAGTGCAGGATGTGAACATCTTCGATTGTGAATCGGGGTTCTGGACTAATGATGCCCGTGGTGCAAGCAGCATCGAAAGGACCACGATAACAAGGTGTAAGGTGGGGGTGAATTCCTCCTCGGATTCACAGAACAATGACAAGGTCTTCTGGTTCAAGGATTGCAACATCTCATTCTGCGATGTTGGCGCATATAACGAACACTACCATCATACCGCACAGAACATCTATTCCCTCTACAGACTCCGCTTCGACAATTCTGTCTTCTACGAATGCGATACAGGATTGACGGGGTTGGGTGGCTATTACTACTTGGATGGAACAGAGATCATCGGGAGTGACGGCTGGTCCGTGGACAGCAATTCCAAGTTGTGGTTCAAAAACGTGGACATAGTTGGAGAATACGGGATACGGAACATCTTCATCGGTGATCTCGACATCAGGACCTGCAGTATCAGGACCAATAACACCTCATTGCATCTTACAGGGTTAAGCAATGCCGGCCATACGATATATGAAAGCTCGATCACATCCAGGTCATCCGAAGCAGTGATCATCAGCGGAGGCTCGGCCTTCACTGTGAACAATTGTGACATTAGATCTCCCACGGATGCGATGGTCTTTGATGGCACCACCGGAGGGAGTGTGCTCTCAACGACCATAAACTGCTCGGAGGGAGACGCGGTGCTCTTCAACTCATCACACAATATCGCGATCAGGACGATGAAGATCATCGGATCGGGAGAACATGCCATCCTCATGAACAGGTCCGGCAACCTCCTGATAAATGACACCAACATCTCCGCAGATTATCACTGGGGGGTCTATCCTATCTTCGAGGAGGAGGGCCACCTGGACCACGTTGTGGAGGATTCCATCATCGGCGGGGAGGAGATCATCTACAGGTATGAGCCCTCGATCGATGAGTCCTTCGATGGAGTTGGTCAGGCCGTCATCTGCATGGACGAGGGGAAGAACTTCTCATTCGACATCGTTGGACCTGCCCCCGCCCTGATAATTGGAAGCAACGGGACATCCATCTTTGATTCAAATGTCTCGGAGGGGTTGTACCTGACGGATAATGAATACCTCAGGATGGAGGATTGCCAGATATCCCCCGACAGGGACAACGTGTCCATCAGGGCGGACAACTCAGCTGTGGATATATTCAACTCGACGGTGGATGACGGCCTCCCATCTGACCTCAGAACCTTCCTGACGGGTGGGTCAAATATCTCCTTCTATAACACGACGAACGATATCCCCTGCGACGCCGGGGACCTCGGCGGAGGAGTGGTGAAGTGGTATCATCTTATCGACATATCCGTCAAGTATTCGGATAATGGCGGCCCGGTGGATGGGGTGGACTACAAGGTCAGCTCGGACGGAGATACACAGATCAGAACCCTGGGCTATGGAGGGGGCCACCCCCAAACCGATGTGGAGGGACGGGCGGGGCCCTGGTGGCTGCCCTACAAGACGCTGAACATGTCGGACCCAATGGTAATGCACGATGTGGAGATCCTCCTCACCTACACCGAGGATGCACCATGGACCCATGGGGAACAGGTGAATACTGCATATGATCACACCTTGACCTTTACAACGGACGATATTCGCGCCCCTGCCACTCCAGGCGGACCCAGAGCCGATATCATCGAGTTCGGGGACGGCATCAATATCTCGTGGGAGATGAACCTGGATGACACGGTCCTTTACGAGGTTTTCATAAAGGAGGGGTTGAACTGGACCCTCTTTTCAGGAAGTGCAACCAATACCACCCAATACATGAACGTGCCAAATGGTACGCTGGTCACGGCCAGGGTGGTCGCCATCCCTGAGGTGGGTTTGAGGAGCTCTCCGTCGCAGGAGGTGGAGGTCACCGCCAGGGATCTCATCTCCCCCGAGGCCCCCACCGGCATTCGGGCCGAGATGGAGGAGGGCACCAACGTCACCGTGGGATGGAATGCATCCGTCTCCGATGATGTCGTGGGCTACAACGTATATCTTGTGGAGATCGAGGGGAATGATACGAGATCTCCCGGCGATCCGTACCCACTTGCGCTCCTTGGAACGACCAATGGGACGGGGATCGAGATCGAGGGGCTGGACCCCGAGACGAGTTACATGATCTCGGTCCTCTCCCTGGACGAGGCGGGGAACCCGTCAGAGCTGGGAATACCAACCGGGATCGAGACGCCGGATATCACCTGGCCGAACATCACCAACCTCAATGTGGACCTCGACGTCTACAACGTTACGATCTCCTGGAACACCGATCAACCCACGGATGCTGTCATCTTCTTCGGCATCTCCGGACAGAACCCCTCCAGGCACTTGAAAGTAGAACAGTCCAATAACCACTCCTTCCTCTTTTCCGACCTGGAGTACAACACAACATACAGCTTCTACATCGTATGCACCGAGCTCTCCGGAAACGGAATATTGGATGACAACGACGGGGCCCTTTACTCATTCACAACAGTACCCTTCGAGGGGTACACGAGCATCCATATCGTGGATTCCCGGACCGGAGACCTCATCGGAGGGGCACTGGGAATGCTAAGGGGCGACCACACCTTGACGCTGACGGAGATCACTCCAGGAGATCTGCGGGCGGTTGCCATCCCGGGCTCGTACAACCTCAGCCTCTCGGCGATG
>JAGLEG010000030.1 GCA_023145185.1 Thermoplasmata archaeon | reverse complement strand
TATTCAATCTGTCAAAGTTGGGATACAGAGTTCAATGATATTTTCCTCATTTCCTTTCCAGAAAGAACCGGAGATGAACACATTTGTATCTATGACAACCCTCATTTATTCGCCCTCGCCTCATCGATCGCCTCGATGAGGTCGTCTTTGGTCAGACCAAGCTTTTTAACCTTCCTGCGGAGGGGCCCGACAGTATTGTAGAATTCATCCCTGAGGGAGGAGCCCTCGATCTTTTTGAGCATCAGGACATCACCCTCCCCCACCGCAAGAAGTTCCTCTCCCTCCTTTATATTCATTCTCTTCCTCCAGGATGAGGGGATGACGATCTGACCCTTGGATGAGACTTTGATGATAGCAGCTTCCATTGTACCACAAATAATGTAAGACATATCTTACATATTAATACGTCGGTGCAGATCACATTTACCCTGGTTAGAAGGATATAGAACATTTCTATCGCAGATTCGCTCGCTTGAATGGGTCCTGAACGAGGTGGGGTTCAACTTGTACACTACTCCTTTGACGAAGGAGTAGACGGGCGGTTGCCTGCAACCGGCCCCTTTAGAGCCATTACTCGGGAGGGTGGGGGTTTAATTATGTTCCCTACTCCTTCGGAAAAGGGGTAGATGCGAAGTGCGTCATATCGAAATCTCTCAGGTCGAATACATATTTCTCTTTATATGTCGAGTTCCTTGCAACGATCCCGAATTCGAACTGATATTCATCAAGCCCCATCAATTCGGACTTTCTCTCGAGCTCGCCAAGGATCCGTTTCACATCTCCTTTTTTAAGGTCCTTCCATTTCACCTCGAAGAGTATGGCTCTCTTTTTCTTCTGATCCAATCCAACGATATCTATCTCCTCTTCCCTGTGCCACCACCTACCGATCCTACCCAACCTGAAAGGAAGCTTATCCGTATTGTTGTTAAGATCTATTATGAACTCCCTGGCGATCCTTTCAAACACTTTTCCCATATACCTGTTGAAATCTTCCTTGATCATATCTACAGTGAACAACCCCTCCTGTATCGAAGATCTGTTGGGAAGTATGAATCGAAACCAGAAGGTCAGGAGGTTGTCCGCGATGAAATATCTGCCCTTTCTTGATCGCTCTCCCTCCGTTACAGGGATCTCCCTGATCACCATCTTCACATCCATCAGGTTTCTGAGGTAGGGGGTGATATCGGAGTGCTTCATTCCCGTGTAGTTCCTGATCTCCACCGGTGTATGATTGCCGTTTGCTATCGCTTCCAGGAACCGTCTGTAAGTCCTCGAGTCGGTGAATTCATATTTCAGGAGGAAATCCACCTCCTGCCTCATGAAGGAATCCGGACGCTTCAACTCATCCTCCAACCATTCCCACATCGGTGGTCTTACCTTCTCGATATAGTAGGGGATCCCATCTGTGACAGCGAAGATCCGGCACATCTCTTCCCATCCGGTACCGGGAAAGAAATCCCTTAGGTAACGAAACCTGAGAGCTTCGAGCTCCATCGATGAGGTCCTCCTTCCGTAGAGAGGGCTTTTATAACTCAGCACTCGATCGGTCATCATGGATATCGATGAGCCCAGAAGGATGACCTTATTTTTCGTGTCCTTCAGATGAGTGTCGACTATCTTCTGGAATTGCGAGACAACTGTCGGGTCTTCGATAATGAGATTCGGGAATTCATCGATAACAACAGTTCTTCCCTCGATCTGATGAAAGATCGCTTCCCAATCATCAGAGGTGTGTTCAAGGTTCGGGACCTCTCCCTTCATCTCGGCCTTGAAATGCCTGATGTTACCCGTTTCAGTGGCCAGAAAATAGAGATGCTTGAGGTCCTTGATAGATTCAAGGACCAATCTGGTCTTTCCAACCCTTCTCCTACCGTAGATCACTATAAGTTCGAATTCGTCGTTGGTAAGTCTGCTCCTCAGAGCCTCGAATTCATTGCGCCTATCCACAAACATGATAATTGCCATTATGATAATTGGCATTATTATATAATATCCTTTCCACGAATAGAAGGCGCTTCACCTCATTCTTTATCGCTCAGGTGATAGGTCCTGATACTCCAGGTTATCATTAATATTGGATAATATCTTCATTCTTCCAAAACCCCTCAGGAATAGTATCCCTTCCCGTAGAAATCATCGGGGATCTCTTTCAGGATATTGTGGATCCTCTTGACATCGCACTCATTGCACCTTTCGATATTGATGCATCTGTCGTTCCAATCCTCGATCTTCTTCCCATGCCAGAGGCCGCTCACGACGATATCATCGTTGATCGCAACCCTGCCGTAGATCACCGACGCCCTGTAGATCGCCTCGATGAAGTACTCCAGCTTCGTTTTCAGGGCCTTGATCCTGTCCAGTTCAAACCTCACCAACCACGACCCCATTCTCTTCTCCGCCCTCTCCCCCATTACCCCATCGTTGGTGACCACCACCCCTTCCAGATTGTATTTACTGCTGTCGTGAACGAATGCGCTCAATATGTTGCGGTCCCCCACCCCATCGTCCGTGAGGATATTCGCCCTGAGCTTATCTTTCAGGTACTCGATCTCCGGATAGGCGAGCCTTGCAAACCTTCCGAACAGGTTCGGCTGATTGTAGAATATCTCGTCATCATTTCCATAAGTTTTCTTGAAATGGTCCGGGAAATACTGTCCTTTCAATTTCCGATCGACGATATCCTCCATCTCCGCCACAACGCCCAGTGATGTATTGTGGGACGCATTCTTGGTGAAATCCGGGATCATCTCCCGAAAGAGGAAAAAATAGTTGTTCATGAACGAGTTCGTATCGTAGTAGAACCGGGTGTTCCTCCTGAAAGGCTCCTCGTCCTGAACGATCTCCTTGAACCTCTCCTGGTATCCTGATAACTGGCCGGGGTCGATCACACCACTGGCCTGGAGGACCTTCTGTATGAGCTCCTGGAAATCGGGGATCTCCCGCTCGTTCGGCATCAGCGATCGATACCCCCTCTTCGTGATCGAATCTACCAACACGACACCATTCTCATATTCTCCCCTGAACAGAGGGTCATCCTTTCTCCACCCCTCGAAGATCTCAAATTGGGTCCTCCCCTCCCTGATCTCCCTGTTGATTATCGGGATCAGGAGGTCGCTGGAGACGATCATTGGGACAAACCCCCTATGGACACAATGTCCTCAAGCTCACAATATGGCGTCGGAATGAGTGGATAGGGGCGGTTCATGAACTTCCTTCCGCGGATGTGAATATAGTAGATCTTGTCGATGGACCCTTCCTTCAAACCAGCATACAAAGAAAAAGCGGACATATATTTTCGACCGGGAGTTATGTCTATGGCGATCTCATTTCCCAATTCTCTCTCCTTGTGGATGATCCCCTCGTATGTCCTGAAAACGTTACCAAGGTCGTCCTCATCAACATGTTTACAGTATATCTCCGGTTTCTTTCCACCGTATTCCAGGATGATCCTCTCCATCACGGCGGATATCCCTGGCAGGAACTCCTTTGTGAACTCATTGTAAACAAGATAGATGCGGCCCGGCACCCAGTCGTCCCTGTCCGCAGCTGCCCAGAACGTGTTGATGACCGCGAATGGTGATGGCCCGATGGTGGTGATCCAGGATCTCATAGACAAACCCACTCCACATGGCCGGTAATGTCAACAAATATTAATTAAATTTCCTTGATACCAATTGATGCGATCACGCTAATCAGAGTGTCCGCCGTTTGGGGCGCGGTTCAGAATCAATACTTATAGATCGAGATATTGTCTCTACCATGTTCCTGGGGGCCTGTAAATTGCCAACTCGCACCGAGAATATATACGGCATTTCAACGGTTAATGTTAAATAATTTTAGCATTACTCATTCAATTCGTATCGGGGGTAATTATTGTGAAGATCAAGGCATATTCTATTGTTGGATTACTGTTATTGGCTGCTGCAGTTGTGATGATCTCATCCGATCCGGCAGCAGGTTCCGGATATCGGATGCGAACAGACCTCTCCCAATCCTCTGGGTCTTTCATAGGGGAGGGCGAAACCGATTGGTCTGGATATTCAGTCTCGGGCGCAGGTGATGTGGACGGGGACGGCTACGATGACATTCTCATCGGTGCATATTATCATGACGATGGAAGTTATATTATTGGTAAGGTCTACCTGATATTTGGAAATGCATCGGGCGGTACGAAGGACTTCGACCTGTCAAACGCAGATGCATCATTCGTTGGAAAGGATGCAAGTGAGTATGCTGGATATTCTGTTTCAGGTGTTGGTGATGTGAATGGGGACGGCTATGACGATATACTCTTTGGATCTCCTCTTAACAGTGAGGGAGGCACAAGGGCTGGGAAGACCCATCTGATCCTTGGAAAAGCTTCAGGTTGGGCCAGGGACACGGACATATCCAACGCGGACGCATCGTTCATCGGAGAGAATGCGGGTGATTGGTCGGGAACTTCCGTTTCTGGTGCCGGTGATGTGAACGGAGATGGATATGATGACATAATCATCGGGGCTCCTGAAAACAGTGACGCGGGTGCAGTTGCAGGTCAGACCTATCTGATATTAGGGAGGAGTTCAGGATGGGAGATGGACACCTATCTATCCAACGCGAACGCATCGTTCCTTGGACAGAATGTAATGGACTATTCTGGATTTTCGGTATCGGGTGCAGGTGACGTTAATGGAGATGGATATGATGACATGCTTATCGGGGCCATTTTCAACAGCTATGGAGGGCAGGAATCAGGTCAGACCTATCTGATATATGGTAAGGGCTCAGGGTGGGCCATGGACACAACCCTGAACAGCGTAACTGCATCATTCACCGGAGAAAACATAGAGGATTATTCAGGAGGGTCGGTCTCGGGCGCAGGTGATGTCAACAGCGACGGATACGATGACATACTCATCGGGTCCGATTATAACGACGATGGAGGAGAAGACGCTGGCAAGACCTATCTGATACTGGGAAGGGCATCTGGCTGGGGACGGAATACCCCCATTGAAAGTGCGAAGGCCTCCTTCATAGGGGAGCACGCAGGCGATCGATCTGGGGATTCGGTCTCCTCTGCAGGAGATGTGAACGGAGATGGCTACGATGACATACTCATCGGGGCCAGCCATAACGACGATGGAGACCTAGGGGCAGGCCAGACATACCTGATACTCGGAAAAAGATCAGGATGGGAGATGGACACAGACCTGTCAAATGCAGACGCGTCTTTCATGGGAGAGAATAAAGTGGCCTATTCCGGGACTTCGGTCTCCTCTGCAGGTGATGTGAACAGGGATGGCTACGATGACATTCTCATCGGGGCGTTTGGAGGGAATGATATGGGTATCAATTCAGGTAAGACCTACCTTCTGCT
>JAGLEG010000003.1 GCA_023145185.1 Thermoplasmata archaeon | reverse complement strand
CTCCGTGCACAGTGCTCTGCCGCCACCTCTGGAGTCGCCCACCTGAGCCCGGAGGAGGTGAAATACAGTCGCTCCCAGTTTGTGAACTTGCCCTTGCTCCTCTTCCTGGTAAGCAGTACGTCCATCACCAGGTCCGCATCACCCCTCGTTTGCACCAGGTCGGATATTGCGGCCCTTACCTTCTCCGGCCGCCCTCCGGCCGAAAGCTGTTCCCAGCCCTGGCCCACTACATCGATCATCCTGTCGATATCTTTTATTATCCCCGGCGTGGCGTCTTCGGCCCTCTGCGTGCTTCCTTTTTCCATCTACGTTATCCCCACTCTGAAAACAGGATAAAGTTTTTAAATGATGTGGGCGTAGTGCCGTTTCCCCGTGTTATCGGGGGACGCAAACGCATCCGATGTCGGAGGAGTCAGAATGAAACCGAAGAAGACTGATCCGGGACTCCTTGAACTCATCAGCGAGCTGAAAACGCTCTCTCGTGAGAATGAGGCTCCCATCTGGCGAGACATCGCTAAACGCCTGGAAAAACCCTCACGGGTCTGGGCCGAGGTGAATGTTTCGAAATTGTCTCTCTACATTAAGAAAGGAGAGACTGTAATAGTACCTGGAAAGCTTCTCGGTGCAGGAGATATCGAGATCCCTGTCACCGTGGCAACGCTCAAGGCCTCGAGTCAGGCCAGAAGCAAGATCACCGCAGCCGGCGGAACCGTGCTGACCATCCCCCAGCTGGCGAAGACCAATCCCAAGGGGAGCGGCGTGAGAATAATGGGGTGAGATGAATGGTTGAAGTTATAGACGCTTCCGGTTTGATCATCGGAAGGCTCGCCTCACATGTCGCCAAGAAACTTCTTGACGATAAGGAGGCCCAGGTGGAGATCATCCACGCGGAGAAGGCCATAGTATCCGGCAACAAGACCAGGGTGATCAACGACTACATTGCGAGGAGAAAGCTCAATCATCCGAGAAAGGGGCCCAACTTCCCCAGGATGCCCGATCGGATCCTGAAGAGGACGATCAGGGGAATGATCCCTTACCAGACCCCGAGAGGACGGGAGGCTTACAAAAGGCTGAAGGTGCATATCGGAGTTCCCAGGGACCTCGAGGGAAAGAAGGCGGTGATCGTTGAAGGTGCCGTCAACAGGGGGATCGCCCATTTCGTGGAACTGGACAAGGTCTGCAAGATCCTGGGGGCCAAATATTGATGGAGGGTTCATTATGGGAAAGATAATCAATACAAGCGGAAAGCGCAAGACAGCCATAGCAAGGGCCACCATTGTAACGGGAAAGGGCAAGATCCGGATCAACCACAAGCCCATCGAGCTCATGGAACCAGAGATCGCCAAGCTGAAGATGATGGAGCCTCTGGTTCTCGCCAGGGAGCTCGCCAACAAGGTCGATATCAGCATCAACGTAAGCGGCGGAGGGTTTATGGGACAGGCCGATGCGGTAAGGACCGCCATCGCAAGGGGACTTGTCGAGTTCACAGGAGATGAGGAATTGAAGGAGAGGTACCTGACATACGACAGGGCCTTGCTCGTGAACGACCCCAGAAGACATCTCCCAAAGAAACCCCTGGGAAGGGGCGCAAGGAAGATGAGACAGAAGTCGTATCGGTGATCCCATATCGACTATGCGGCACGGGGGCGGTTCAACCGCCCCTGTTTTATTTTATAACGTTTATTTTCAAAAGTGTTAAATACGGTTCGGGAACAATATACCAGAACGGTATAAGGCATGAAATGGCCGTTCAAGAGGTGTTGACCTGTCAAAACGTGACATCCTTTCGGGAGCCGTTGTCAGGCTTATCAGACGCAAGGTGCTTGGGAGGCTGGACAGGCTCACCGAGGATGAGGTCCATGATTGGCGTGGGGGAGTCTGGGAGATAGCCGATGACGTCATATACAGATACCACGACAGGCTGCTGGCACATCGGGGCCTTGCAATGAAAGGGGTAAAGGCCTGCACGCCCGAGTTCATCAGCAGGGAGATGGTAAGGCTCAAACCCGAGTTCGAGAACTACTGGAAGGATGAGGTGTTCTTTACGCGCCTCTCGGAGGAGGTCGATACCCTCCGCAGCTTCCTCTCCGGAAATAACGGGCCGTGACGCCCGGGCCACCAAACACTTGAAGATGGCGTATTCCCCGCGTCTTGTCCCAATATCCTATGAAAAGATACAATAGTCATCAGACTATATACTTCAAATATAGACCAGACCAGGCCCGGAGAAAAAATAGGAAGACCGGGCCATCGAGGCGGTGTAAATGGAAAGAAAAATGATGTTCATCATAATCGGTGCGGTCATCGCGGTACTGGTGATAGGCACCGGCTCCTTCCTCGCCCTCTCCGGAGGTGAAGAGGAGGAGAAGACAGTGGAGTACCAGAGACTCGATCAATATTCTGAGGAGATGCTCTCCTTCTCCTCGGATGCACCGGTCAGGATCGAAAATGAAGAGACACTCTATTTTCCCATTGAAGGGATAGGCAACGGAACGGATGTTATACTGTTGACCGAGGTGGTGGCCCTGGTCACCTGGGCCGATGACGAGGTGCCTCCTGCGTGGAGGGTCACCTACCAGAACCAGCCCGACACCATGACGCTTTCAATTTACGGCATACCCATGAACGTCGCATCCGGCAATCAGACAGACGATAACAACACGGCCGCTCCATCCACGGTGGCCCAATCCGAGACCGGAACCGTCCGTGCCATGAGGCAGATGACCCAGAACCCGGTGGTCCTTACAGGACCTGGTGAGAACATCTCCGTGGAGATGGCAGGTGGGACCGAAGAGGGAGGGACAGGGGCATATGTCTCGGTCAAATGCGATACCGGCGCGATAGAATCTTCGAGGCCCGCAGTCCTCCTTTACAACGACAATGGGGATGAGATAAACCTCAATATACAGATCAAGTTCAGAAGGGTACCTCTGGAGATCTACAACTACTGGATGGAGTTGGAGGCCGAGCTGGAGGAATAGGATGATCAAAAAACATGTCGAGGATGTGCCTTACGAGGAGGTCTCGATGGAGGGAGTGGTGGGGACCAGGATCCAATGGATATATTCCAGAGCCGACGGCGCGTCCAATTTCGCAATGAGGAAGTTCACCCTCGAAAAGGGCGGAAATATCCCGCTTCACGGCCACCCGTGGGAACACGAGATATATTTCCTCGAGGGCAGGGCCGAGGTGTTCTCGGATACGGAGCGTTTTACCGTTTCCGGAGGGGACACCATATTCGTACCAGGCGATGAGCTCCACGGATACGATAACATCGGGGATGAGGAGCTGGTATTCCTGTGCATGATACCATTGACAGACGATAACTGAGGAGGCTGCAGTGTGGTCATAAGAACGGATGAACTATCTTTCGACACAGAGAAGGAGGGGGATATCGTTGACCTCAATCCACATCTGGAGGAGATCGTGGGCAAATCCGGCATCAATACCGGCCTTATCCACATATTCGGCCCTGGCGCCACCGCGGTGATAACCGCCATAGAATACGAGCCTGGCCTGATACAGGATTTTCCCGAGCTGATGGACCGTTTGATCCCCAGGAATGGCGACTATAAACACCACATATACCACGACGATGGAAACGGCCACTCCCATCTCCGCGCCTCCATGATAGGGCCGGAGATGACACTGCCGATCAGGGACGGCAGGATGGTGCACGGAACGTGGCAGCACGTGGTGTTCATGGAGATGGACAACAGGCCCCGTTCAAGAAAACTGCTTATCACGATATACGGGGAGTAGATGTCCCCGGAGAAAAACGAAGCTCATCATAGACAGGCGGTGCGCCCACTCCGGCCTCTGACCCATCCCCGGGGGGTATGTACGGTGCCTGGGTTGGCCTCAGCATCATCCCTCGATGTCACATCTGAACGGTCAGCCGGGGACCCTTAAAAAAGCACCAAAGTTTTTTACCCCTACCATTGCCAAGGCGGATCACTGATCACCGCCGTCTTCGAAGGCAGGGAATGGGTCATTCACGCAACACTTTCTTAAGGTTTTCCCAGAAACTGCGCCATTTTCCATCTGATCCATTGGATAAATGATAAATATTAAACGACGTTAGAGGTGGTGAGGACCTATGACACTGAAGGAATACTGGCAGAAGAACAAGAAAGGGCTCCTGCTGATGATCGGCATCCTGGGAACCGTAATAGCCATGTCGGGCCTCTGGGAACTTCTCATCGAGTTCGATCAGGTCGATAGGAAGTACGAGGTCCCCATTCTCGACCAGATCGACATGGTGGCCTGGTTCTTCATTATCATTGGCGCGATCATAGCTGTTGGAGGGTTCCTCTACCATCACGACATCAACAAAAGGTACCGAAAGTTCGTGGAGCTGATGGACACCGATTCCAAGGCGGCATTCATTCGAAACCTGCCCGAGATAGAGGAGTGTGCGATCGACCTCGGGCCCGAATACGAGGCGCAGGTCATCGAGAAGAGAAAGAAGCTCAAGGTCAAGACTCGGTGATCGGGAACCGTGCGCCAACCTTTATATTACTTGAAGATACATTACGTGACGGTGACAAAAAATGGTCGCATATTGTAGTGATTGTAGGCGATATGTGAACCAATACTGCGAGATCTGCAGTGGTAACTTCGGCGTCAAGACCTGTGACAGATATGGGTGTGAGGGCAGGATGCTGTGCCCCAACTGCGGGGGAAACAACCTTTCTAGCAAGAAGGCAGATCCGGTCAACCCCTACGACTTCTCGAAGGAGAAATTGAAGAACAAGTACATGAAGCGCGCGGCATCTGAGATCGAGGCGCAGTACTTCGTCGACAAGCAGTTGAAGGCCCAGACCGGTGGATCATCCGCGTCACAGGATACTCCCGGGGGATCCAGAAGGTGTCCACTCTGTGGATATGGGCTGCAGGGCGGCTGGAAGTTCTGCCCCGAATGTGGCGTCTCACTTCTTAAGAAATGAGACGACCACCCGTGAACTGATATCCTCTACCTTTGATATTTTCATTTACCTCTCGCTGTTCGTGTCCCCTGGTCCTTGAGTGTTCTCAGGCTCCACATTCTGAACCTGATCTTCAGAATCATCCTCAAGGTCAGGTGACTCCTCGATGGGGTTCACCTGTGCGACGCCCATTACCGTATCTCCCTCCACCATCCTCATCGTAATAACGCCCTTTCCAGCCCGGTTTACCAGACGGATCGTGGATATGGGGGTTCGGATCACCATTCCCTTCTGGGTTATCAGCATGACCTCTGAGCCGGGGTGCTCCACCATCAGGGAGACCACGTTTCCGGTATCGCCCAGATAGTTCCTGTGGATATTTATCACACCGGAGGAGCCCCTCCTGGTCAACCTGTATTTGTAGGCATACGCCCTCTTTCCGTAACCGTTCTCCGTGATCGTCAGAAGCTTGGGGCCGTGTCCCGATCCA
Source organism: Thermoplasmata archaeon (assembly GCA_023145185.1). Classification (GTDB taxonomy): domain Archaea; phylum Thermoplasmatota; class Penumbrarchaeia; order Penumbrarchaeales; family Penumbrarchaeaceae; genus JAGLEG01. The sequence continues at coordinate 1,038 of JAGLEG010000003.1, read as the reverse complement.
TCCTCTTCGGCCTCTTCACCTTCTGGATCCTCATCTGAACCGACACTTCGGTGAAGGTTAGACGGATCCTTGGATCCGTCGTCATTCTCATCGTCCTGATCCGCCTCATCGTTGGAGCCGGGCACCACTGCCATGGATACTATCTGGTCCCCTTTGTTCTTCAGCCTCATACCACGAACGCCTGCGGTGTTCCTGCCCATCGCCCTGACATCCCTCACAAGGAAGCGGTTTGCCATCCCCATCGAGGTCCCCAGGACGATCTCGTCATCCTCGCCGCATATGGCGGTCTGCACGAGCTCGTCGCCCTCGTTCAGGATTATCGCCCTTATGCCGGTCGATCGGGGGCGGGAATAGGCCGGAAGAGAGGTCCTCTTGATGCGGCCTTTCCTGGTGACGAAGATGAGATATTTATCCTCCGAGAACTCCGTGACCTTGAGGTTGGACAGCAGCTCCTCACCCTCCTCCAGATTGGGGAGGAGGTTGATCAGGGCCTTGCCCCTGGACTGCCTTGAACCCACGGGTATATTGTATCCCTTGAGCCAGAAAACCCTCCCGCGGGACGTGAAGAACAGAATGTGGTCGTGCGTGGAGCTCGGGAACATATCCACCACGAAATCCTCCTCCTTGGTCGCCATTCCCCTCAACCCCTTTCCACCTCTGTGCTGGGCCCTGTAGGTGTCCAGATCGATCCTCTTGATGTAGCCCGTATTGGTAATGGTGATAAGGACGTCCCTCTTGTGGATCAGATCCTCCAGGTCGATCTCCTCCGCGTTCTCCTCGATGCTGGACCTCCTCTCATCCCCGTACTTCTCCTTCAGGTCCATCAGCTCTTTTTGTATGATCTCATTGACCCTGTGGATGTTGGCCAGGATATCCTCCAGGTCCGCGATCCTCAGCTTCAGGTTCTCTCCCTCCTTCTTGATCGATTCGCCCTCAAGGGAGGTCAACTTCGAGAGCTTCATATCCAGTATGGCCCTGGCCTGTATCTCCGAGAGGCCGAAGTTCTCCATCAGTGCGGACCTTGCAGCCTCCCCATCC
>JAGLEG010000299.1 GCA_023145185.1 Thermoplasmata archaeon | reverse complement strand
AGATCATATTCGATCTGTCAATGTTGGGTTTTAACCCTAAAATAGATGTAGGGCCTAATCCTAGGGAGGCCCATGGCAGAGGTCTGGGAAGACACCTTCGACGAGGTGAAGAAGAAGAACGAGGACCTGAAAAGAAAGAGGATCATAGACGGGATCATGGAGAAGGTGCCTGCGGTGGACCCGGACCTCGTCTTTCTCACCCCCAGGGAAATACTCAACGGGATGAAGGAGAACCCAACCATCAAGGAGTACCACAGGAAGCTTCTGGAGGATTACGAGTGCCCCAGGAAGCGTATCGGCCTCCTCTTTCCGGCGTCCGACAGGATACCCTGGACGAAGGCTACCGACGCCCTGATCTACAGGAACCTCTACGCATCCATCAAGAAACTGGAGCTGGAAGATGATATCGCCGTGTTCTCCGTCTCACCGTTACTGGGCATAGTGCCCTGGGAGTGGTACGATACCATGCCCATGTACGAGGCATCGGGGGCGGCCAGCTTTCTGGTAAGGCGAAGGGGGCTTGCGTGGAATGCCGAGGAGTTCAGGGAGGTCATCAGGCGGGCGGGAGCGATCTTGAACGGCTTCTTCGTGAAAAATCACGACAAATGCGAGAAGTGGCACATCATCTACAGGACCCCATCGGTCCATGAGAGGATCCTGGGAACCTCCAATGACATACAACCGTTCCCTATCTGGCCCCATACAACAAAAAAATCCCTGGCGGAGTCATATCTGAAAATGAGGAAACTGCTCGAGGACATCAAGGAGGAATGAGGGGCAGATGACCGCCGATGGAGGCAAGGTCTTCGGAGGGCCCAGGTTCAAGACCCCATTTGGTTTGTTGTTTGGACCTCCAAGAGAGATGCCAAAGCAGGACAGGGGTCGACAGTCCGAGGAGGCAGGCAGGATCGTTGAGCTGGTCCGCACCCATTACGTGGTGAGATCTGTCAAATTTGATGAGGCAGGCGTCTACGTTAACGTTGTACTCGACATTAAGGAGAACGAAAAGCCCTTTGATTCCCTCCGGCTGGACCTGAAGAAGATGGGGATGTATCCCAGGCTGACGAGGGCGGGCCGCGATTGGATCGTGGTCATCTACCCCTTCCCTCCCAGGAAGAGGCGGAAGATAACCACCAACATCGTGATGTTCCTTCTGACCCTTTTCACCACGATATGGGCGGGGGCCTTCATATGGGCGAACAGGACCGGGTCAACGGACGCCATGGACATCTTCACCGTCCTTTTGAGCCCCACCTATCTGCTTATGGGTTTTGTCACATTCGCGTTCCCCCTCCTCCTGATCCTGGGCACGCATGAGCTGGGCCACTACTTCACATCGAGGTATTACAAGGTGGACGCGTCCCTCCCATATTTTATCCCGATACCACCGATAATATCTCCCTTCGGGACCTTCGGTGCACTGATCTCCATGAGGGAGAACATGTCCAACAGGAAGGCCCTCGTGGACATCGGGGTGGCCGGGCCCATAGCGGGGTTCATCATTGCCATCCCCGTGACCATCATCGGCCTCCTGCTGACCAACGCCTATCCCGCATCCTCGGAGCTGGTGGATGGCGCCAGCTACATGATATTCAACGATCCGATCATATTGACATTCTTCACCTGGATCATCCCGATCGCCGGAGATACCGCAGTATTTCCCACGGTCATCGCCGGATGGATAGGGTTCCTGGTGACCGCCATGAACCTGCTCCCGATAGGCCAGCTGGACGGCGGACATATCACACGGGGCATCCTGGGAGACAAGGCGAAATATATCTCGTACGGCGCGGTCATGCTCCTTGTCATACTGGGTTTCGTGACCGAGTTCAAATCCTACCTCTTATTCGCGCTCCTTATCATGCTCATGGGCACAAGGCACCCTCCACCCCTTGATGATATATCTCCTCTATCGAAAAGGCAGTACGCCGCAGGGGCGTTCGCCATCCTGATGATGTTGCTCTGCTTTCATCCGATACCCATCGAGATCATCCAGGCCCAGTCCCCGGATGTGCAGGTGTATGGGCCGGAGAGCAACATCACGGTATCCGATCTCGCGCCGGTGAGGATGGACGTCATGGTTGAGAACGGGGCGTCATCCCCGGAGGCGATATCCATGACGATCGAGTACGACGGCGTCCTGATCGTCCCGGAACATCTCTACCCCGATCACGGCCTGGACCCGGAGCGGTTCGAGAACGCGATCAACAGGTCACAGCTCTTCTACGATCTCGACGGCTGGTACGTATTCTCGGAGTCGCCGGCTGAGAGGGAGATCGCTGGAAAGGGGACCCTGAAGTGGACCTTCCATCTGGCCGCATCATCGAACATATCCCAAGATGCAAACACCTCGTTCTGGATGCACTTCTCCTACGCGGACAGGGTCGAGACGGCAGAGGTGTTCCTGGAGAGGGGAGAGATCGGCGCGTATATCGAGAAAGGGCGGCTATCCGGAGATAATGCTTACAGGATAAGCGGCAACTTCCACACGTTCTCGTCCGGGCCTATCCAGACGGAGATCTCCCTGAGCACAACAGGTGCCAGAAGAGGGTGGGACCTGCTCCTGATCCCCGAAAGCCCCGACAACTGGTCATTGAAGGACGGCGGGATCTCAAGGGCATCGTCCGGGGAGGGGGAGGAGGTGCAGATCGTCCTTGGCAACATCTCGTGGCCCGAGGGGGATGGTTATCAGGAGGAGGGGTTCACGCTTGAGATCTGGCTGGGAGGGGACGTTGGCCCGGAGGGCATGGTCCTCAACCTTACGATAGACGGTGGGCCGGCAGGGAGCAGGAGCATGGAGATCACCATTCTCTAAGAGAACACGCCTTGAAAACCGCCTTGGACGTTGATTTGCTCATAGCTGATATTTCCTGTTAGGCTGAAATTTCCTGTTAAGTTGAGATAATGCTTAGCTCTTAATCAGGAAAAATTTTTGACTAATCAGGGATTAGTCAAATTTAAATCTTTTTTATTCAGGTTTGGACATTGATCACCTCTTAAATTGAAAAGATTTAAATCTAACCTCCTTTATGGGCGCCCTACGCCCGGTCTATGGGCGTATCAGGTGATGCTCTTTGAAAGACGGAGACTTCATAAGGCTTGACTTTGACGTGTATGTAAAGGAGACCGACCAGCTTATCGATACCACCCACGAAGAGGTGGCGAAGGAGCATGAGGTCCATTCCGAGGGAGCGCAGTACAAACCCATACCGATCATCATCGGCGTCGGGCACGTTGTCAAGGGATTGGACAAGGACCTTCTGGATGCCAAGGTGGGGAAGGAGAGGGAGATCGAGGTGCCGCCAGAGGACGCTTTCGGCCCCAGGGACCCCAAGCTGGTCGAGGTCATGCCCATGAACAAGATCCTCTCCCTTCCCGAGTTCAGGAAAGGAGACCGGTACCCCCAGGAGGGCATGGAGCTCAGGATCAACAACAGGATAGGTGTGATCTCCCGTATCTTCGCCGGAAGGGTGAGGCTTGACTTCAACAAGAGGTACGCCGGCAGGACGGTCGTTTACAAATATACCGTCAAGGAGCTGATCAAGGACAGGGATGAGAAGATCAGGGCTGTATTCGAATCCTCCTATGGTGGATCTGATGAGTTCTCCTTCAAGTTCATTTCGGACGATGAGGTGGAGATCCTCCTTCCCGACATGGTCAAGCTCGACTCCAACTGGATGATGGCCAAGTTCAAGCTGGTATCAGACCTCAGGGCCCATATGGGGATCAAGTCCCTCAGGCTCGTTGAGGAGTACGTGAAGAAGGAGGAGGAAGAGGAGGAGCACGTACACACGGAAGATTGCGATCACGATGGTGAAGGCGATCAAGACGCTCCAGAGGATGAGAAGAAGGAAGAAAAGAAGCCCAAAGCCGCGAAGAAGAAGGCCGCTCCCAAGAAAGAGAAGAAGGAGTAAGCTGCTCATCATTCCTGAAACGGGGAAAGGCATTTACTGCCTTTCCCCGGTCTCTGTCCCTATCGATCTTATCTCCTTTTCTTTAACGTTCTATTCAATTATTTTACTCAGATAATTTTCTACCCTGTTCAAAATTGGACTTCAATGAAGTATAACTTCGACATAAGTGTACGAAAATGTTAAAATAGAGGCCACCGCCTTTTTACCGTGCAGTCCGGGGTATGTCTGGCTACTGCATGGAATGGTGGTGCAGGGCATGAGATGTTTGAAAGTGATGGAACGTGTGACCTTCAGGTCCAGGACGCTCAGGGCCCTACTCACCATCGCCATCTTGATGCCGTCCATACTGGGGCTTATCTCCCAGGTGGATGCTGCTGTAATGCCGACCGACCCCACCTCCCTGATACCCGCCAATCAGAGGACGCATGAGAACTCTACCGGGGTGCCCATCTTCGGATTCAGGGCGACCTCCTCCGGGTCAGACACGCTGACCCAGTTTCAGCTCACGTTCCAGAACCAGGGAGGGTTCACCATGTCCGATATAAGGGGATTGACCACATCCTCACTCACATCCGGCGTAGGCCTCTACAGGGATGACGGGAATGTGGACGACGCACTGGACACTTCGGATACGCCCATATCGTTCTCATCATTCTACATCTCATCCAGCACTGCGATCATGAACCTTTCCGAATCGGTCCCGTCCACCGTGACCGGGTCCTATCACTGGATAGTGATCGTCAGGACCTCTGCGACCATAGGGTTGACGGATTCGTTCATCTGCCACCTGAATGTGGGGGCCATATCATATTCCGATGGGTCCTCCTCTCCGGCGTCACAGGCGGTTTCCACCCGGACGCTGATAGCGTACTATCAGAAGGCCGTGTACCTGGGAAGCGGGAGCACCATCCCGATCGGCGAGGAGGGGTCCAATACGGACAGCGTCGCCGTTCAGGCGCTCAAGTTGACCGCGGGTAGAACGGGATTTGAGTCCATCTCCATGCTCTCCGTTGAGCTGAGGGGTGTCAGCGGTTTCGACCCTGCGGTGGACCTCGCCCCCCTGAACCCCTCATCCGGGAGGATGGGCGTTTCACTCTATCTCGACGACGGCCCCACATCGCCCGACATCTGGGACCCCTCCGAGGACACCCAGATCCGGCCCAACGCGATATCCACGGTGGGCCTGGGCTCAGGATACCTGGTCAACCTGACCATGAACAGGACCGGGTCCAATGTACCTCTTTTACCCTCTCAACCACAGGGGAACTACGACATGTTCATCGCGGTATCCACCTCGTCATCCGTGGGCAACAGGGATCGGTTCTTCACCACCATCC
>JAGLEG010000298.1 GCA_023145185.1 Thermoplasmata archaeon | reverse complement strand
CGCCCTTCATCCTCTCGGCGATGGCCCCCATCGCGGTGCACGTCTCCAGTGGGATGTTCCTTCCAGTCAGCTCAAGATGGTATCTTGCATCATTTATCAGTGAGGGTGGAAGCCCTTTTTTCCCCAGCCCCATGATCATGCACAGCTTTTCCCCGGAGGGGATATCCATCTTCTTAACGTCCGGTTTGGAAGTGGTGGCCACCGGGAGGGCCGGATAATCCTTTGGAGGGTCCTTCCAGGTGCAGTTTATCAGGGTGATCCGTTCCTCGGTGAAGAGCTGGTCCAGGTATCGTCCGCCCTCGCCCACGTTCGTGTCCGCCCTTATCTGTTTAATGAATACCTGCAGGTCGTTGGTGGGGAATCCCAGCAGGGCCAGGTCGAGGTCGTAGGCGACGCAGAGGGGGGCCGCTCTGGCCACAGCACGGGTGTGGGTCGGCTTGATACCGCCCTCGTATCCGTCGAACAGGGCCAGCACGTGTCGTTTTCCTTCGGAATGGGTGATCTCCCTTGGTTCTTGAGGCCTGGTCTTCAGCTCCTTGCGCGTGTCCATGGCGGTGACAAGGGCCTTCTTTCCCTCGTCCTCGTGTCCTCCCTTGAGCAGCGCCTGGGCGAGATGCAGGTTCAGGGAGTGCTTCAATGCGGGGTCCTCTATCCCTTCTATCTCTGCCTTCGCCTCGTCCAGCAGTGTGTTGGATATCTCCTTCTCCTTGACCCTCTCCGCAAATCCCGCCAGGGTCATGGTGGACCTGACCCTCACGTTGGTGTTCTTGATATCCTTAAGGACGGTTCTGATAGTTTCGATGTCATCCCCGTTGGAACCGTTTATTATGTACCTGAGCGACTCGATGGACTCCTCTCCAAGCGCGATCGAGGAGGTGAGCGAGGGGACCAGCAGGTCCGTTTCAATGGAAACCTCGTTCCTTGAGAGCTGGAGGCGCAGATATCCCATCAACCTCACCTTGCTTGTGGAGTCCCTCATCCTCATAATGTCGTTTATGAGCCTCTCCATGCCCTCCACGTCGTTCAATGCCGCCCATCGGCGCAGGACCGCCCTCGTGTCGTCTCTATCGAACCCCCTGTTGTGGAGTCCCCTTCTGAAGAATATCTGTATGGACTCCTTCGGCAGCCTTGGGGCGCATCCCCTTATGGCGTCCGAGAGCCCCTTGCCGCTGTCCATATCCCTGACGATGGAGGATAGCTCCTTCCACAACGAGATCCTCTCCTCG
>JAGLEG010000297.1 GCA_023145185.1 Thermoplasmata archaeon | reverse complement strand
GCGCGGCCATGAGACACTACGCGGGAGAGAACTACAGGGAGGTGCTCCTTTCAATGGGTGAGGTGTCATCCCTAATTTCCAGGGACGAGCTGATCAATGCCCTCGATCCCGCATCTTACGTGGGCGTATCCGGGGAGAGGGTGGACCTGATAAGGAAGATGATAGGATCACCATAGCGGGCTGGTATCGGGTGCAGCGCTCCTGGACCAGTCGTCGGACATGAAAATATATGGTGAGATAGACGGGTCGTTCTGGGTGAAGGTCCACAGTGATATGTCGTTCCCCCTGCTCAGTGAGATGTGGGAGAGGATGATGATATCCGTCGCCCGGACCTCATGCTGGAGCGGTATGTTATCCGTGGTGGTCTCCTTCGTTAGAATTACGTCAGCACGGATCGAGCCATCCACATATTCCGGAAGGTCGATCGCGTTGACCCAGAGCATGTTGATCATGGTGTTTTGTATACTTTTATCCCTCAGCACGCCCATGTAAGTTGTATCATCGGACGGAAGGAACCAGATGGTCCTGGAGAAGGGTTCAGCATCTTCACCCTCGTACCTGACGGAGAGTCCCAACCAGGGTTTCCCCTCCATTGAGTCAAGTGAGGAAGCTATGGACATCCCCAGGGCGAATAGTTCCGTGTAACCTCCCCCCACGTCATGAGGTTCCGCATCCGACAGGAGGGGTATCATCTCCTTCGGGTCCATATCGTCCTCTCCGGAGATGACGTATGCATAGGAAAGCTCCATCCCGCCCCGATCGTCGAACCCGGCCTTTATCGGTGAGGATGTGCCCAGCGCCTTGAACTCCCTGTAGGGTGCGGTGATGGTCCAGTCCGTGTCGATCATAAGGGCGGTGACCGCCCCTGGAGGGGCGGAAATGCGGCCTGGTCCCTCGGTGAACGTGTGGCCGTCGATGGACCCGGAAATGATGAAGGTGCCGTCGCCGCTGTTCAGGGAGAGGGTCAATCCCGCTCCAGTGACAACCGTCCCCTCGAACCGGACAGGTGGTACCGAGATCCCTATGGCCGACAGGACCACCCTGCCCTCGGGCAGGTCCATCTCTATCTCCAGCCGGTCCAGGGAGTGGGAGTATGAGAAGGTGGCGTACATTCCATCCACCCGTATGGCCCCCAGGTCCGAAAAGGTGATCTTTCCCGTTATGTACTCGTCCTTGAACCTGGTCAGGTTTCCCGCTATGCCGGAGCGCTGGCTCCACTCCCTGAACTGTTTGATCCCGCCCATGGCAAGGACCTGTGCGGTCTCCCTCTTCGCCACCTCTCCCAGCGTTGGGTCCCGCATCAGCTGTGTTACGGTCCTGTCCAGGGAGACCAGCACCTCAAAGCCCTCCCTCAGCCTCTGGTACGGCATATCCTCGAAGAACTCGGTGGCGTTCGCCTCTGGTGTGAATATCAGCCACGAGGCCGTCTCGTTGTAGGTAACGCTGGAAAAGGGATCGTTGATATTTTCAAAATTGAACGCGTCCTCGTTGCTGGGTCCATTGAAGAACCACGTGTGGACCCTGATGTCGAAACCGAATGGGATGCTCCTCTCCACATCCTCGGAGTGGGGTATATTGCCGCCCCAGCCGGAGATCGTGCCGTCCAGTGTCATCTCGCCGTCAAGGCGCAGGTCCCATTGAAGGCGCCAGTCGTGGTTGGGCGGCGCTGGTGGCGGAAGGATGGACCCACATCTAGTCTCTATGATCTCCTCAGGGGAAGAGCGGTTGCCGGTTGAGGTACCGGATGTATTTACAACGCTTGTGTTCCGGGCGTATGCGGTGTAATAGTTCATGGTCTTGGTGTAATCTACATCCGTGAACCAGGCATCCATGTCGTTGATGCCATCCAGTATGAAGTCCCTTCCCGAGACCAGATAATCCCCCCTCAGGTCCAATTTCGGTATCATGATACTCCCCTCATGGTCGTACGGGGTGAGATCGCCTGTAGTTGCGATGCGGATACCTTCGGATGAGGGGAAGGTCACGTGTGTGGCCAGGGAGTAGGGTTCCACCGTATCGTACTGCTGTCTGGGATTGCTCATGCTGGATATCTGCAGGGGGCCGGCCTCATCCAGCGGGTTCTGGATGTGAAGGTTCTCATCGATACCGTCGAGATAGAGGTAATTGAACATGATATCCGCAATATCTCCGTGCCCGGCATCCAGAATGTCGTCAAGGAGCTCCGAGACCTTCCTGGCCTTCCACGCACTCGCGGGACGGGAGCTGGAATAGCTGGCGAAGTTCTCCTTCTCCGCCTCGCCCCACGGCCTGAACCCCGTTGGGTTCATGGTCGTCCTGTGGGTCTGATCGGAGAAGAATTTATCTATGTTATCGACCAGGTCAGCAGGGTACTGCCCTGTCCATCTGGCTATCCTTACCGCAACTGCGATGTTCAGCACGAGCTCCACGTCGCCCTCGTTGATCACGTTCCTGGGGACATCCATCGGGCCAGTGCCTATGCCTCTGGTGGTCCTGGTGCGGGCGAGTGTGTTGAGCATGTACTCGACGTCCCTGGCCAGGCCGGAGCTCCAGGTGTTCACGTCGATCTCAATAGAGTCAAGCAGTGCATTGAGTGAATCCTCGGGATCGTATGACGTGGCCGAAAAGGAGATCCTTTCCGAGTGGGCGTTCCCGTCCAGATCGATCGCCTTTAGCGATATGGACACGTCTGCCGACGTTCCGGGTATCATGGGGCTCGGCCCCGATGACCCGTACATCAGCGAATTGAGGACCGTGATCCCCCGGCTGTCCTTGAACAACGGGGTCTGCGTGGGGATATCCACTGCTATGGTGGTGGGTATCACGACGACCTTGACGTCCTCGATGGCCAGGGACCTTATGCCTTCCATCTCCCTTGAGAGAATGAACTGGGTGATATCCTCCATCAGGTCGGAGGTGAGGTTCTCCTGGTTGTCGGACCTTCCCTGAAGCGTATCTCTTGTCAATCCCCTGAGGTCCAGTTCCATATCCGAGAGGTTGATGGTCACCAACTTCTCATCATCGTCCCCCTGGATCGTGAGGTAGGTGATCCCGGCGAACAGGACGGCCAGGATGATGGAAGCACTTGCAACCTGTCTGGTAACATCGCGGGCCAATTCACGCCCCCCATAGTTCCATCTTCAGCAGGAGGGTTCTCTGAGTGGTGGTTCCGCCCACGACCAGAACCTCCTTTCCGAAGGATATCGGCTCATCTTCGGCAGGTCCTGTCCCCTGTATCACAAGGGGTCCATGCTCCACATCCCAGCCAGTTCCCGGGGATACGGTCAGTTTGAAAGATGAGGATTCTGGAAATGTGAACGAGAGCATATCGTGGGCCCTGTCCAGGGTCTCATCGAACAGGTCCACATCGCCTGTGATCATCAGAGAGAAAACGGTGGTCATCTCCAGCTCCTCGTAGGATGTCCCATTGTATCCAATGTCGTCCATGGAGAGCAGGAGATAGGTGTCAAGCCGTTCCTCCCAGCTCGTTGTGGATGGAGTGTACTCCTCTTCCAGTAAGGTCGGTAGAAGGCCTCCTATCAATATGCCCGCGACGGCGAGGAAGGCGCTTACAATCGCTATGATCTTGATATCAAGTGAGAACGCCTTTTTGGGGCCTGTTTCTCTAAGGTCCTCATGCTTCATAGAGGATCACCTCCAGCAGGCCCGGACGGACCGAACCGTCCCCCATGTCGACGGCGACGATATCGGTCATCCTTGAAGAATCGTGGCCCCCGTCCCCGTATTTTATCTCCATCGGTGCGTGGTCGATGATGGTGAGTACGATCTTGAAGTCCCTACCATCGCGGCCCGATATGTCATCATCGATCTCGGGCGTGGACAGGAACAGGGCCAGGGAGAAATATCCCGACTCCCAGGAGAAGAGGTCGTTTATGGTGTCTATGAAGAGATCGGAGGATCTATCCAGCTCGATCTCCCTGCTGTTCTGGTCGTCCCTGTACACCGCGATCAGGCAGCCCGACAGGAGTATGAGTGCTGACAGGCCGAGGATGGCTACCGATACAGGTGTGTTGTCCTTCCCCTGGATCGTCTTGATCTTCCTATCGGGTTCTTTCAGGTCGTCGATCGGATGCCCTCCGTTATTGTTAATAATCAATACCAGTATGATTAAACCTTTACGGTACAGTTTGGAACAGTGGAACATTCTTAAAGTGTACCCGAAATATTAAAAATAGGTAGGCGCCCATCTACCATCATGAATAGATCGAGGTTCCTTTTTGCGATGGCGCTTGTATCCTTCCTGTTGATCGGGGCCGTTCCGATCTCGGATGCGGGTGCATCAGTATCGGAGACCAGGGGTGAGGTGGCCGGCTATTTCGGCTCCGAGAGGATATATGAGTCCACATCCAGGTCCCTGTCCGGTGGAATGGACATAGGCGACGTGGATGGTGACGGGGATGCGGAGGTCGCCATCTGTGATTTCAAAGGAGTTCTTTTCCTGCTCGACCCTGACGGTGAGGGCGGCTACTCATCAAGGACCATATGGGAGGA
>JAGLEG010000296.1 GCA_023145185.1 Thermoplasmata archaeon | reverse complement strand
ACTATCACGTTCTCATCGATATTGTCGGAGCCCATACGGCGGGTAACGGAGGGGCCTTTGATATCGTTTTTCCTCCCACCAGTGCGAAAACCAGGTTATGGTTGGATATAACTCAATTATCACATTCTCAACTGACCGTAACATATTAATAAAAACGTTCAGGATTACATGGACATCGGGAGGAAGGTCACGGTCTGGGTCATAGCAGTGTTCCCTTTAGCTCCCTGGAAGTGGTCCCATGAGGAAAAACTGTCTGCTCCTTGTATCGATCCTGCTTTTTTCAATGGCCTTACCGATGTGCTCCATCGGTGAAGAGGCGCCCATGGTCCCGGTTACTCAGTCCAGGGGTCGAGGCGATTACCTGAACTTCACCTATCTGGAGAACGGGATGTGGGGATCTACCGCCTATCGTGTGACGGATGGCAACGTCGTGATATACATCGCCGCATTCCCGGCTGATGCCTACTGCGAGTTGAAACCTGAAGACGTATACGATGCCGATATCATAATCCAGGAAAAGCATCACTCCCATTCAACTCATTACGATGCGGACTCGGTCTACACAGCTCAGAACAACAGCGACGCGATAGTCGTTGGGAATGCGGATGTGATCTGGGACATGGAGGACAGGGGGGTGGAATCCTCCAAGCTGGTGAGGATGGAGCCGACCACAACCAGCAAGGTTACCACCAACATACCCGGTTTCAACGTGAAGATCACGGCTTACCTGATGCCCCACACGGGGTCATCCTCGATAAACGTGATCACTTTTCTCATAGAGATGCCCAACGGGATGAAATGGTTCCACGGCGGCTGTTACTCGAACGCGGGAACCGACCACTCCTCCTCGATGAAAGCCTATACCGAGCTCAACGACCTCGACGTGATGCTGGTGGATTTTGACCACGACATGGACTCGATAGACAGCTACTTCAAGCCGATGGTGATCGGTGAGATCCACGACTACTCCTCCTCCCCATGGACAAGCACTGTATGGGAGGATTATCCAGGCAACAAGAGAACCCTCAGCCACGGGGACTTCTACATCTATCCCCCGGAATATCCCGTTCACCTGATAAACAGGGGTTTCACTCCAAATGATGGGGACACCAACACCACGTTCTCATTCGACGTTTTGTACAACTACAGGCCAAACACGGGCCCAACATCATCAAAGATATGGCTGGATGGAACCTTGTATGATATGACCCTGAACGGGACGGACTTCAGGGAAGGGGTCACATATTCCTACGAGACGAAACTCTCCTACGGGGCCGGTCATGAATATCATGTGGAGTTCGAGGTGAACGGCCAGACGTACCGACTGCCCGAGACCGGGGAGAAGGCCGGACCCATTGTGAACGCCATACCCGTTCTGGAACCGCTGGCCTTTGATCCAGTGGATGGGAACACCGATACCGAGTTCACGTTCTCGACACTATTCTCCGATCTGGATGGGGCCGCGCCCATCAAGAGCAACGTGTTCATCGACGGCTCGTCCTACCTGATGACAACGGAGGGGTCTGATTTCATCGCAGGTGTGAACTACTCCTTTTCGACCTCCCTCTCAATTGGCCTGCACTACTACTATTTCCTTTTCTCCGATGGAAAGAGCGAGGTGCGTTATCCTGCCTCTGGTGAACTGACGGGCCCCGATGTTGTACGTGCGAACTATGCGCCGCACCTGACCAAGGGAAAGGTGGACCCGGGCGAAGGGGTCAGGTCGTACACCTACAAGTTCACCGTTACCTATCGGGATGGCGAGGACGACCCAGCAACTGTTTTCAAGGCCGTGATCGACGGCGAGTCGATGAACATGACTGCGAAGGGAGGCGTTCCATCTGCGGGAATTACATACGAGCTCTCCACAAACCTGACCCTGGGGCTTCACCCTTTCCACTTCGAGTTCTCCGACGGCGTGTTTGATATCAGGCTTCCTGCAGAGGGCGAGTTCGATGGGCCCAACGTGACCAATATCCTTCCCCACATCAGGATCCATGCGCCGTTGAACTTCGACGAGTTCGACGACGGGCATCCGGTGGAGTTCAACGCATCCGAAACGTACGACGTGGATGGGGACAACCTCACATTCACCTGGACCTCGTCCCTGGACGGGGAGATAGGAACCGGGTCGTCCATGGAGGCCCTTCTGAGTGCAGGTGAACACACGATCACCCTTTCCGTTGACGATGGGTTCGGAGGTGTGGTCCTCAAGGAGCTTGAGATCTCTGTCATTCACCTCTACGTGGTGATCGGGTTCGTGATAGGGATGTCACCTGGCGACCCCGGCGAAGGCGAGTTCGTGGACCTGGAGGTGGTGATCGACAACAGTGGCAACAAACCCTCCGGCCCTCTCACGTTCACATTGATGATCGATGGTGCCGTCCTCAAGTCCCAGCATTTCGAGAATATCATTGAGGGTGGAGTCGTGCGGTTCTCAAGCTCATTTATCGCAGTTCCAGGAGATCATGAGCTGACGGTCGAAGTGTCCAACGGCATGATCGAGACGTACAACTTCACGGTGGATACGAGGGCGGCGCCGGTTGCGGTCGCAGGGGCGGACATCACCGCTTACGTTGGGGATGAGGTCAGTCTGGACGGATCCAATTCCACGGGTGTGGGCCTGGTATATTACTGGATCATTGGAAATATTAGCGAATCCGGTGGGATTTTTCCATTTTTCACTCCAATGTTCCCTGGTACCTATGGTATTATACTCACCGTCACGGACGACCTTGGAAAGGAGGATACCGTCACGTTGACGTTGACGGTGGAACCAAGGCCCGAGGTGCCGATACAGGAGGAACCGAAGGAGAAGGGTTCGGGAGGAGCGATAGTTGTCGTTATTGGGTCTCTGGTGGTACTACTGTTGATCGGTGCGGTCCTGGCCTTCGTTCTAATGAGGAAGAGGAAAGGGTCTTCCAGGGAGGAAGAGACGACATCACAGCAGAGGCTTCCCGTCGACCAGAGCCACCTGCCTCCTGAACTTCGGGATGGGTACCAGCCCCCGCAGGTAGAGGAGGGTTACCTGCCCCCCGACCCCTACATTCAGAATGCTCCCTTGCCCTATGATCCAATAGCCCAGGAGGGGCAGATGATGGGTGCCACATTTGACCAGAGCATGGCGGTGGATCAATATCCCCCTGTTCCCGCGGTCCAGGAGTATCCTCAGGGGGACTATATCCCGCCACAGCAGGGTCAGGTAGAACCGGTTCAGGAGTATCCGCAGGAGCAGTATATTCCCCCGCAGCCGGAGCAGGCGCAGCCAGCTCCGGAGGCGGTCCCCCAGGAGCCAGTAATTACGGAAGGGATGCCGGAGGAGCCACTCCCTGCTGCAGAAGGTCAGACGCCTCCCGACGAGGTCCCTGCTCCTGCAGAACAGGAGTCCCCTGCTCCTGAAGGGGTTTAGGTTTCCCAATCAGAAGTCGATCAGCTATTGAAATTTGATTTCACCCGCCCACAAGAATATGCGGGGATTTTTATCGTTCATCTTCTTTTTCTACCGATTACACCCAACGACGCTATCGCGAGGACAGATAAGGATACCACTCCGATCCCGACAAAGCTCGTGTCCTCATCATCGCCACCGTCATCCCCCTTCGCGTTCTGAAGGCTGTACGACTTCAGCGACATGATGCCAACAAGAACCCCTTCCTCGTATTGTTCTATCTTGATGGGCATATTATTCTCATCGTAATATGTTATCGAGTATTCGTCCTCTCCGGATACTGTTGACTTCTCTTTCAGGGCCTCAAAGGTTCCGGCGGGTACCACGGTATTTCCCTCCGAGAGGATCTCGTAATTGGTCTGTGAAGATTCTGTGGTCTCCTCGTAATCAAAATCCCAATCCTCAAATGGTTCATCGTCGGATTTCATCCTGTTCTTATCTGTGGTATTGACCACGTAGGTCTCATCCGAGGCCCAGGTAAGGCCAACTGTTTTTGGCATTGGTTCAGGATCGGCCATCTTCGTGTAAGTTGTCTTTTCAATGGTTTCGGATTCCATTACAAACGTACTTGTCTCCCCCTCCTCTGAACCTGACCATGTGATCAATGCAGTGGTGGTATCCTCTGATTTTGCGGTCTGGTAGGTATCTTTAACTGTCCAATCCTTTGCGGTCAATTCCACTGCGAATAAGATGTAATCATCGGTTGTTTCTCCAATTAATTTATATCTCAATACCATCTCATTTTTCATGATCCAGCAATCATAAGACACCCCACCAACATCGACCATTTCCGAACCGGTAACGGTCATTTTCATCGACATCTCGATCTTCTCATAGCCGGTGTAATCCTCACTCTCATCAACCTGTTCCTGAAGCATCTCATCCATGTTATATTCGTACTCGAAATAGTCACCGCTGGACAGTGGGGTGTGTTCCGTTATCTCGAAAGCTCTGTAACCCGGTCCAATGGAAAATAGACAGATCACCATTATCGTTGCAAACAGCATTATCATTGTTTTTTTCATCCCATACACCTTCCTCTTTTCCCCATATATTGGGGTTGAGATATTGGCAGAATTATTATTTATAATATTCCCGATGGGAACTTTCATCCAAATTTCTGGGCTTTCAAATTGACGACTCCAGCCTAACTTTGACATATGAGTAAATATGAGTGTTAAAGTGAGGCTTCTCCCAACCTTGACTTATTTCAGATCATATTAGATTCATCAAAGTTGGGATCCAGGTTTATTTATCAGAAATTCTCAGATCATTCGGACCATATCGTAGCCTT
>JAGLEG010000295.1 GCA_023145185.1 Thermoplasmata archaeon | reverse complement strand
GTGGATCACCGAGGTATCGCCCAAGGACAAGGTGACGCAGGTAGAGGACAATATGGACAGCATGGAGATGTACGTCAGGCCGGTCCTGACCGGTTTCTGGACCTCCGCAGGAGGAGGCCCAGGCCATACGGGGTGGTCGCAGGGAGAGCTTCAGAGCAACCGGACGTACTGGTCCCACGACCTTGGGGCGGACTGGAGCGACCCTGCAGAGCCGCTCTGGCTTGATTCCCAGGCGGGTTCGGGCACGTCATCCGCAGTGGGCTCGGCCCTTTTCCTCACCACACCGCAGGGCGACCTCACGGCCCTGAACACCTCGACGGATGGCAACGGAGGGACGGGAAGGCTCTGGACCTACACCAATGCATCATCCAATCTCATCGGAAGGCCCGCCCTCCATATCGAGAACGAGCAGTCCTGGTCATTTGCGAACAAGGTGTTCGCAGTGGGAGACGACCAGGCGCTCTGGGCATTCGATTGGATCGGCTTCTGGGACGGCGTGAACGACGGGGCGTATCAGGAGGAGGAGGAGACCGGGATCACCGCAGGCGACGTCATCTGGAGGAAGCAGCTTCCCTCCCCTGTAGCGGCCCCGATAATGATCGCAGGAGGGAATGTGTTGGTCATCACCTCCGATGGGAACATGACCGCTTACGATGACGATGACGGATCGGCCAGGTGGAAGATCGATGTGGGCATGGGACACCGCCCTATTGCCGCCTCGCTTGGTAAGGTCTATGTCGCGAATGGATATATGATAACCATCATCAACGCCAACACGGGGTCCCTGATACGCACCATGGACCTCTCCACCATATTCTCGACCGACATACTCTCCCTTTCGTATCTCAACGGCAAACTGGTTGTGGGGAGCAGCATGGAGGTCGCAGTGCTGGATTCCAACCCGGACGATAACGAGGATGGGACCGTTGACGCTGAGGATGTGGATGATGGCGCACCGGATAACATCACGGGCGTCGATCTGATCTGGAGATCACCCCTCCCCTACGAGATGATCACCCCACCGGCGGTCTCCGAGGCCGCCAGGGTGATCTCAATGCAGGTGGGGGGGCGGATATTGTTCATGTACCTGAACAATGGGACGATAATATCCAACCTCTCCATGCCTCTCGCACCGGTTACCAGGGCGATATCAGGGGGGAGCTCCTTCTACACGATCGTGGGGGCGGACCCCTGGGTGGTCACCTCATATTCGCCCGATGGAAGCGGAGGATACGAGGTGGTCTGGACCCTTCCCCTTGATGCCAGGCCCCGCGGGGAGCCATCAATTTCGAAGAAGCATATGGCCATCTCCCTGTCTGGGGGCAGGATCCTGTCCATCGGCGATAGGAACCTCGCACCCGTTGCGGTGATCTCCTCGCCCGATGAAGCCTTGATGGCCTTCCCCGAGGAGACGATAACGTTGAACGCCTCCCTCTCCTTCGATGGCGACGGGGACCATCTGACCTACCTGTGGTATCTCGAGGGAGAGGACTCCCCGATCTACGAGGGGCCGGACGCTGTGACCGAGGTGAACCTGGAGGGAGTGGGCACGAAAAAGCTGACCCTTCGAGTGCTCGATGAGATGAGGGCCTCCGGGGAGGCTCACGTGAACGTGACCCTGCTCAAGAGGGTCTCCGAGGAGTTTTCCGACTTCTACTACGGGATCGTGGTGGAGATGTCCTTTGGGATCTCGGAGCCAAACGGCAGGGGACTGGTGGATATCACCATACCCGAGATGCCTCCGGAAGCTCCCGGTGCGATATTCGTATGCCATCTGGAGTTTACACCACTGCCCACCTATGCCTCCTATCTCCTGGAGTGGGTAAACGTAACGATGGAGTACACCGGCAAGGAGTTCCCCGTACGGATGCACGAGGACCTGATCAAGGTGTACCGTTATCACGATGGAGCCTGGGGTGCACCGCTGGTATCCGGCGGGAACCTCGAAGAGGGGGTCGGATATGGGAACTTCTCGGAATTGACCGCAGGATACTACGCGGTGGGGATAATGGACAACGACGCCCCCAACCTGAGGCACAGGCCGGAAAGCGATGTGGCGATCGCCGATTCCAACGCGGGCATGGAGTTCCGGGTCGAATACAAGGACCCGGACGGCGAGCCTCCGATATGGGTGAGGCTTGTCATCGAGGGAGGTGAGACCGTAGACCTCTCCCCCGAGGTCATCGTCGACCCGATCAGATACAGCTTCTACGGATCGTCCCCGGTGGACCTCGATCCGGGCCCCTACACCTACTATTTCGAGGCTGATGATGGCCACTTCATTGCCCGAACGGGGGATTTCTCCCTGATCGTGGAGAACCGGGACCCTGTGATATCGGTCAAGGGCCCCGAGACCAACGTGATCGTTGGAAGCGAGATACTATTTGACGCCTCGGGGACCACGGACCCGGACGATGATGACCTCACGTTCATCTGGGATTTCGACGTCAGGGACGGGCTCCAGAGGGATCAAGTGGGGGAGAAGGCTGCATATTCATACCCTATCAAGGGAGTTTACATCGTTACCCTTCGGGTGTCGGACGGGACGGTGACTGTGAACCGCACCATGACCATCACCGTTGTTCCTGGGGACTCCAATGAGGCCACATCCGAGATAAGCATGGGATTGGTCATGCTTATTGGCCTGGTCCTCCTTCTCGTGGTGGCGGTCGTGGTGTTCCTGGTCCTGTCGAGGAAGGGCTCCCAGGAGATAGATCAGATCGACAAGGATCTGGACGTGTGGTCTTGTCCCGAGTGCGGGTCCGTGATCAGGGACGGCCTCGACGAGTGCGACGACTGTGGATACCTCTACGATCCGCTCGACTTCAAGGAGAGCTCGAAAGACGAGCTTTCGGACGATTTTGAGGATGGGGAATTGGATGAACTTTTGGAGGAATAGGCGGACTTCTCCTCCGTTATCTGGACAACGTATATATATGTGAAATCCTCTCGCTCGCCCTCGATAGGTGAAGTCAATGGGTAATATTAGGCCTACGTTTATAAAAAGGTCCGCGATCGAACTGCTAAAGAGGTATCCCGAGCAGTTCAGCGAGGATTTTCAGCATAACAAGGAGTCCGCAGAGAAGCTGGCGGATTTTCACTCGCATAAGGTGAGGAACAGGGTGGCTGGATATATCACCCGGTACAGGAAGGTCCTGGCAAGGAAGATATAGTTCCACAGGTACTTTCGCTCAACTCCTTGGCCGCCGTATTAATACTCTTTTTTTTTACTTGGTTAATGTACATGGGGAGCCGCCCGGGCTACCCGTATGCATCCCGACCTATGGGCGGGGTTTGATTTCCCCTTTCCCCGTCCGCTTTTTCTTCTTTGGGTTTAATCGATATATA
>JAGLEG010000294.1 GCA_023145185.1 Thermoplasmata archaeon | reverse complement strand
CGCCCTTGTTCTCGAGGGCGAGGATGCGGTGGAGGTTGTGAGGGGCATTATGGGTAAGACGGATCCGAAAGCATCCCCGCCGGGAACCATAAGGGGCGATCTTGGAATGACGATGAGCAGAAATGTGGTACACGGCTCCGATTCCGCGATAAGTGCGGCCAGGGAGATATCCCTCTTCTTCCCGGAGAACGAGCTCATGATGTACAAAAAGGATATAGATGAGTGGGTTTATCCCCAAATAGATTAGACCGAGGTGTATAAGGAATGGATGACGAGAAGTTCTGTCTCTGGGCGATCGGTATCGCGATCATTCTATTCGCATCGATACTCGGTATGACCAAATATGATGAGTGGAAAGCGGACCAGGATAAAGATGATAAGGATGAGATCATCCTCATTCAGGAGGGTGACGAGATATCCATTGACTACACCGGATATTTCCAGGGTGGTCAGGATCAGTTCGGTGCCGTTTTCGATACGAGCAGAAGGGAGATCGCCGAGAACGATTCAATACCAAAATCATCCGGCTTTCAGGATAAGGGCACCTACGATGATCTCACGTTCACCGTCGGCTCAGGTCAGATGATCAAGGGTTTCGATAACGCGGTCCTTGGAAAGAAAGTGGGACAGAGCTTCACCATCTCCATTCCACCTCAGGATGCGTACGGTCCCTCATTCGATGAAATGATATATTATCTCAATACCACACAGATGATGCCCGTATATCAGACCATGGCCATAGAGGATTTCTACAGGCTTTATGGCGATGTGAGCGATCCCCTTGGCAAGACCCTGTCACACCCCGTTTGGATGTGGGATGTGGTCGTGATGGAGGCGGACCCCACGGAAGTTACCGTAATGAACCAGCCCGTATACGGAGACATCTACAATCCGTTCCCATGGAACACAACGGTCGAGGACATATCCACGGACAGGAACGTCATTACGCTACTGCACCACATGGATGACATCGGACCGGAGGCCATGGTTCCGGCCATGACCCTCTCCATGTTCGACCTCGAGTGGTTCGACATCGCGCTCATGACCCCACAATGGGATGAGATGGGTATGGGCAGTGTAACCGTGTCCGGCGGCGAGATCGTCATAGACTTCAACAAGGAAGTGGCAGGGAAGACCCTGATATTCGAGATCGAGATCAACAAGATCAACAGGGGTGAATAGATATGATATCAAGGCTCGGGAAGAACAGCAGGGGCGATTCAGGAATGATCCCGTTATTTGTACTGATCGGGGCCCTCATACTGGCGACCGCCGGCTTCTTCACCCTCAACGAGTTCGTCCTCACCACGGAGGAGTATCCGGACGACAAAGGTGGACCTCTTGATCAGAATGACGTGACCTTCGGCGAACCCTTCGCCGTCCTGGAGATGGATGGATATGGAAATATCAAGATCTTCCTCGATACCAACAGGGCCCCCGTGGCTACAGGCAATTTCATAAAGCTGTGCAACGAGGGTTTCTACAACGGCCTGACCTTCCACAGGGTGATACCCGGCTTCATGATCCAGGGAGGCGACCCAAGCGGTGATGGGACCGGTGGACCTGGCTACACGATCGAAGGCGAGGCAGATAACGGCCTCACCCACGAAAGGGGCGCCATCTCCTGTGCAAAGAGGGGTGACGACATCAGGATGTCAGGATCGCAGTTCTTCATCGTACACCAGCCCGCCAACCACCTCGACGGAGAGCACACGGTGTTCGGTCACGTGGTGGAAGGAATGGATATTGTGGACAATATAACAGGCACGAGGGTGGACTCAAACGACAGGCCCCTCGATCCTGTGGTCATTCAGAGAGCATATATCGTCTACGAGTGATCATATAGGGCCATAAGAATGAGCATCTCCTCTTATCAACGTGGAGTGGCAAGCATCACATCCTTCGGATTATCAGCGATGCCACGTCCCCGTCCTTGAGCACATGCTTCAACCCCACCGATTGACCTGGATATTTGGCGCTCTCCCCCCAGACAAGTCCATATCTGAACAATCTGACGAAGTCCCTGTGCAGGTGTTCGCAGACCGTCTCTATGGTCGCTCCATCCAGAAGGACCATGGGATCTTCCATATCCGCCACGCCCCCCTGGGGTTTCATGTATATCCTTATGAACCCCAGGCGATCGTAGAGCAGGTCCTTCAGTTCATCGATTCCCCTGTTGTTCTTTACGGACATGGGGAAGAACTCCCCTCCTATGAGCTTTCTGACCTTTTCGGAGATGCCTTTGAACTCCAGGTCCATCTTGTTTATCAGATATACTGCGGGAATGTAAACCCTGTTCCCCGCGAGAAAATCCACGAGCTGATCGGGAACGACGTCCTCCCTGAAAATAACGACACCGTTCACCACACCGTACGCCCTGAGTATCTCGGCGGCTTCCTTCTCGGTCATCTCTGTAAGCTTCACGGTTGTGCGAACGATGATCCCGCCCCTATCCGTCTTGGAGAAATGTATGTCCGGTGGGGTCATGTTTATCCTTATCGCAGCGTCGTACAGCTCCTTCTCGATGACGTCCAATCTGTGGTTGTACACATCACCTGCAATAATTATTATGTCGGAGGCACGGGCGGCGGTGATCACCTCTTTCCCCCTGCCTTTCCCCTTTGATGCCCCCCTTATGATCCCGGGCATATCAAGTATCTGGATCTTGGCGCCCTTGTAATCGAGTATCCCGGGGATGACCTCCAGCGTAGTGAACTGGTAGGCGGCGATCTCCACCTCCTTTCCGGTGAGCGCATTGAGGATGGAGGATTTCCCCACGGACGGGAAACCAACAAGCGATACCGTGGCGTCCCCTGATTTCTTGACGTAATAGCCCTTTCCACCTCCACTTGATTTCATCTTGTGGAGTTCCAGCTGGGCCCTGAGCTTGGCTATCTTGGCCTTGAGCTTTCCAATATGATGCTCCGTGGCCTTGTTCTTGTGCGTATTGAAGATCTCATCTTCAACTTCCTGGATCTGTTCCTCGATGGTAGCCATTTTCCATCCTGCCCTGTTATATTACTCGATGAAGGTGCATGGGTCAACCTATATTAAATTGTCGAGGTGTAGATGGGGAGGCTCAATCCTCCCCATCCGATCCTTGATCGACCTTCACTGGGCCTGTTTGGGGCCCTGCAGCGGAGTTCCCTGCTGAACGGGTGGTTTGAGGGGCGTACCCTGCGGAACAGCAGGCTTCAATGGCGTCCCCTGCTGTACGGCGGGCTGGAGAGGCGTCCCCTGCTGTGGGGCTACTGCCATCTGTGGTTTCGCCAGGGGCGTACCCGGGGGTACCGCTACCGGCACAGGTGCACCGGGCATGGGAGGTTTTAACGGTGTCGCTCCAAGGGGTGTGCCTCCAGGAGCGGCCTGCCCTCCGTCTGGCGGGGCGATCTCGCCCTCCGAGACATCCTCACCCACATCAGCCGGCTTCTCCTCCTTGCCCAGCAGTTCTGCGAACTCCTCATCCAGGGCCTCCTTTGCGTTATTCTGCCTTGTCTCCAGGTCCTTTTCCGCTTTATCTATTGCCACATCCTGACCCTGCCAGGCGAGGGGTATCTTGATGTTCATCTCCCTCAGGACCAGGTCGTGGTCCTGCAGATACTGGTCGATACTATCAATTGGCACACCCTCGTGGGA
>JAGLEG010000293.1 GCA_023145185.1 Thermoplasmata archaeon | reverse complement strand
AAGATATACAGGAGAGACGTGGAAATCCCTCTCGGTCCTGATCAGCGCCGGGCCTCCCTCATCCCCCTTCTTTCCCCGGACGGTCTCCTTGATCGACTGCATCAGCGGTTTCCTCATGGACCACAGGGTGTAGATGCCCCCCGTAAGGACTGCACCTATGCCTATCCATTTCGTCTGGGTGTCCCATATCTCCATGACGGACGCGATCTTGGCGGGAAGGTCGGAGTCCACAACCTCGGGCCAGCCGAAGAAGAAGCCGTAGACCGGTATCCCTATCACCCAGCCGAGGATGCCTCCCGTGAACACGATAAGGGCGATCTTAGGGCCGATGATATATCCAACGCCGAGAAGGGCGGGAGATATGTTCACACCTCCGAACAACCTCGCCCTGCCGCTGCCTATGACCCCGCTTATCTCCTCCTTCCATAGAGATAGGCCGGATGACGAGGCGAACTTCATCCCCCCTCCAATACCCGCTGCGAGGAGGATGTAATAGATCCCCCTGCCTCCCTTCTCCATGGTCTTGAGCACCTCGGCCGCCGCCACACCCTCGGGATACGGCAGGTCGAGATCATCTATGAACACCTTACGAAGTGGGATGGTGAAAAGGATGCCAAGCACTCCCCCCACAAGGGATACCAGAATAATAATGAGCATCCTTTCAAAAGTGAACAGCTGGTCCCAGCCAGCACCGGGAAACTCCCGATTTATAATGATCAGCGCGGGAAATGTGAATATGATACCGGCTGCCAGCGCCTCTCCCGCAACACCGATGTTCTTGGCCATGTTGATCTCAAGGATCGTGCCCTTG
Organism: Thermoplasmata archaeon; assembly: GCA_023145185.1. Taxonomy (GTDB): domain Archaea; phylum Thermoplasmatota; class Penumbrarchaeia; order Penumbrarchaeales; family Penumbrarchaeaceae; genus JAGLEG01. The sequence goes on along the minus strand of JAGLEG010000293.1, from coordinate 2,466 downwards.
AACGGTTTCAGAATGGCCAGCGCGAATACCAGTGACGGTATGGTCGCCGAGACCGTCATGCCCACGTAAAGCCCCAGATAGGCGTTCGCCGCTCCCATGACCACCGTTATCAAGATACCCACAAGAATCGCCTTCAGGGAGAATTCGGCGATATCCTTACCAGGAGATATGTACGGTTCGAACTCGTCACCCATGGGATCACTCCTCTCCTTCCGGAGAAAGATCGTAGTAATCATATTCAATGGTGAGGGAAAAATCGTTCCCATTATCAGTTAGAACTATTACGCCAGGTCCCAGCCTCGGCTCATAATCCTGTGCCGTGTCCAGCGTAACGATAACGGACCAATCCCCGGAATCCATGAACTGGTCTATCTCCTCATCCGTCAAGGTTACCTGGACCAGCAGGCTCCCTTTCCCATCGGCCGAGTTGGCTCCGGAAATGGTCCCGCTGATATTGCCGTCACCTGAAGCCACGGCAAGGGTGAAACTGTCGGGCTGGTTCTCGTACAACCTCGCCCTCCTGATGTCGGGTTCATCAACCCACGTAAGCGTTGCCCTGATCTCCTTGATGGCCCGCCCCTCTCCGGGAATGGGGAATTGCGCTTCCGAGCCCTCGTTAAGCTTCTGGGACTGAGTATCAGTTCCCGACTCCACCGGAAGATCGGACATCCAGGAAAGGTCAACACTATCATCCTGCTGCTGGATCCCTGCAGCGACGTCACCGCGGAAGACCATTGCGGTGGTCAGCATCAGCAATAACACTACCACACCGCTAATAATTACAACCCTGTCGTTACCGTTCATGGGACCACCGGGAGACACCCGCACATAAGAGGGACACTGCTGATTTGGGTTAATGTCCATTTATGATTTAAATGTTGATGATAGGGGATGTTTCTAGCCGACCCTCATTCCTCCTTGCCTGACCACTCCGAGTCTACCTCATCGTACTGGATACCCTCGGCATCCAGCTCCTCCTTCTGCCTTCTCATCACCGACAGGGCCACCACGATCAGGACCACCACGGCCACTATCACTATGATGGTAATGATCAATATCAAGGGGATCCCCTCATCGCCTCCCGAGCTACTGGCTGGCTGTGATATCTCCACCGATGCCTCCTCGGAATACGCCACAGCGCCCCCGGGGATATATATCGAGAGGTTCAGGGTAAAGAGCCCCTCAAGGTCCTCCGGAAGGGTGAGGGAGATGCTCCAGGAACCGTCTGCCAGAACCGTGGTGGTACCCTCGGAGATGATCGTTACGCCTTCCATCAGATCAAGCGCTACCTGATATCCCGCCGATCCCTCCGCATATCCACTCAGGTCCACGCTCTTTCCAGAGGTCCAGCCCTGATCCAGCGATGGAACGAAAAGGACCTCTGATAGTTCATGGGATCGGACGTAACCTACGCCGGTGGAGAACTCGAGAACGAAGTTCAATGAGAGTACCTCTCCCGAGGACCCATAGGCGCCCGGGCCCAGGACCATGGAGTAGTCCGTCTGTGGTAGAAGAAGCATCTTGATGATCACCTCGGAGGTGGACAACCAGGAGTATTCCGTGATGGCTGGCTCGGGGTCAATGGAGAGGCCTTCCTCGATCATGGTCTCGTTCACACCCACACCGAATGAGAACCTGAAATCCTGATCTATCGCCACATTGTTATATTCCAATGGGTCCAGGACGGCCACGATCACTCCAGAATATGATACGTTGAACTCTGTTATATTGCCGATAGGGCAAAGCGGGCGTCCATCGAAGATGAGAAGGTCGGTGGAGACCCTTGTCTCGTAGGCACCCCCTTCCACAAGTTCGTACTGCGGTGAGAACACAAGCGTTCTGTTGTCCTGTGACATCTCGTAGGACCCGGACACGGGGGCGCTCGCCTCCTTGACGTACAGGCCTATCTGCGTATCCCAGGATATGTTCACCCCGGGATGAAGTATCGGATGCATGAAAGTGAAGGTCACATCTGTGGCCGGGTCCACACCCATCCTGCCGTCCCGTGGGACCACCCCATACCAACCCTCCAACGGCACAAGCGATATGGTGCCGGCCTGATACACCTCCTCCTCGATAAGTGTAAGATCAACCGATATACCCGTATAACCCAGCGGCCCTCCATCGATCACCAGCGTATCCATCATCTCCGTGGAGGTCATATCCACGGTCAGGTTGAAAGCGCCGTGAAGGTCACATTGTGTCTGGAGACCGCCGTATGATATCGATATCCCCTCATACGGCACCCCCTCAAGCAGGAGGGAACCGTTGATATATGCGTTCAAAAAATCAAGGGTCCTGAACCCATGTTCCATATCCCTCCAGATGAGGTTCTCATCCTCTCCGATCAACCTTAGACCGGAGCCGATTATCAGCAGGTAGGACGTCTCAAGCTCCAGAAGCGGGAGCGGATCGACCTTGTATGTGTTGGACGTGCCAACCTGGGTTATCTGGTTGAGCAGGACC
>JAGLEG010000292.1 GCA_023145185.1 Thermoplasmata archaeon | reverse complement strand
TGTCATCGGTCGGCGCGGTGGAATGTACAGAAGAAGGCGAGGTCCCCACCACCTTCAGGGGAAAGATATGGTACATCCCAAGGGACAACATCGACACCGACATGATCTACCACAACCGCTACCTCTCCATCACCGACGTATCCCAGATGGGCCAGTATACATTCGACAACCTGGAGGGGTACGAGGACTTTGCGAAGAAGGCGGGTCCAGGGGAGATCGTGGTTGTGGGAAAGAACTTCGGCGCGGGCAGCTCAAGACAGCAGGCCGTGGACTGCTTCAGATCGCTTGGCGTCTTCATGATCCTCGCGGAGTCCTTCGGCGCCATCTACGAGAGGAACGCCGTGAACGGAGGGATGCCCATCATGACATACGAGCCCGTGGATGGTGGATTCTCCCAGGGGGACGAGGTAGAGGTCGAGATCGGATCGGGAAGGATCAGAAACATTACAAAGGATATCGAGGTCAAAGGGGAGCCTTTCTCCTCCGTGCAGATGGATATCTACCGGAGAGGTGGGCTTCTGAAGAGGCCGTGTGAATGAGGTGATCATCGTGGGAAAGACGTTCGTTGAAAAGGTGCTTGCGGGAAAAGCTGGAGTCGATGAGGTTGTCCCGGGACAGATAGTGACCCTGAGGCCGGACCACCTGCTGACGCATGATAACACGGCGGCGATAGTGGGAAAGATAGGGCCCGAGCTGGATAGATACGGGATAGTTGACCCGGACCTGCCAATAATCGTTATCGACCACGTTGTCCCTGCGGCAAATGAGAAGACGGCCACCAACCACAAGAAGATCAGGGAGTTCGTGGAGAAGCACGGGATAAAGAACTTCTACGATACGGGCGAGGGCGTCTGCCATCAGGTTGTGGTGGAGAAGGGGCTTGCGAGGCCGGGCCAGGTCATCGTCGGGTCGGATTCCCACACCTGTTCCTATGGGGCTGTTGGGGCGTTTTCCACAGGGATCGACAGGACCGAGGCAGCTTCTCTTTTATTGACCGGAGAGATGTGGCTCAGGGTCCCTCCCACGATCAAGATGACGTTGAAAGGGTCCTTCAACAAGGGCGTTTATTCAAAGGACCTGATCCTCCATATCATAGGGGATGTGAGCGCATCCGGTGCGGCCTACAAGACCGTGGAGTTCCACGGTGATATCTCCGGTCTATCCATAGGCGACAGGTTCACCATCGCCAACATGGGCGTGGAGATGGACTCCAAGGGCGCCATCTTCCAGGTTGATGATAAGACCAGGGCTTACCTGAAAGAGGTAGGTGTAGGCGAGGGCGATTACCATGAGGTTTGGGCCGATGAGGACGCCTCATATTACGATGAGAAGGAGTATGATATGTCCGATGTGGTACCATCGGTTGCTGCCCCCCACCAGGTGGACAACCTCAAGACCGTGGAGGAGCTGAAGGGCCTTTCATTCGATCAGTGTTTCATAGGGACCTGTACCAACGGCAGGTACGAGGACCTCAAGGTTGCCGCCGACATCCTGAAGGGCGAGAGCGTATCCAAAGGGACCAGGTTGATAATCGCCCCTGCATCCAGGACGGAGCTGAGGAGAGCCCTGGCGGACGGAACGATCTCGGCGCTGGTAGATGCGGGGGCAATGCTTTTAACTCCGGGGTGCGGGCCGTGTCTTGGTGCCCATCAGGGCGTTATGGCACCCCAGGAGAGGACAATATCCACAGCCAACAGGAACTTCAAGGGAAGGATGGGGTGCAAGGAGGCGGAGATATACCTGGCGTCCCCGGCGACCGTGGCAGCAACGGCCCTTTACGGGGAACTGACCGATCTTAGGGAGGTGGTATCATGACCGTCTGGAAGTATGGAGACAGCATCAACACCGATATGCTGTTTCCCGGAAAGTACACTTATACCTGTTCTACGGCAGAAGAAGTGATCCCTCACCTGCTTGAGGACCTGGACCCAACGTTTCACGATAAGGTGCAGGAGGGGGACCTGCTTCTGGTCGGAGGAAACTTCGGGTGCGGCTCCTCCAGGGAGCAGCCGGTCCTGGGCCTGAAGGCCGTGGGGGTCAAGGCGATCATAGGGAAGTCCTTTGCCCGGATCTTCTACAGGGCGTCCATCAATCAGGGATTGATACTGATAGAGTGCCCTGATGCAGTTGAAGCTTACCGGGACGGGGACGACGTTAATATCGACATCGAGGAGGGAAGGATCACCGTTGGAGGCAAGGATTTCAGCTTCCCGAAGCTCCCTGCGCAGATCCTTGAGATCAGGGATGCTGGCGGCCTGTTGAACTATGCCAGGAAGAAGCTGGAAA
>JAGLEG010000291.1 GCA_023145185.1 Thermoplasmata archaeon | reverse complement strand
AGGACGAGGAGGAGGAAGAGGAAGAAGAGGATGATGCCCTGGAGATCCCCTGTAAATGTGGAAATATCATCCGGATAACCTCCGATAAGAGGCCGTACAAGTTCAGGTGCTCGGAATGCGGAAGAAAAGGTGTTATCAGGGAGGAGGAAGAGGACGAGGAGGAGGAAGAGGAGGAAGAGCCTCCCAGGCGCAAGAAGAAGAGGCACCATAAAGAGGAAGAGGAAGAGCCTCCCAGGCGTAAGAAGAAGAGGCATCAAGAGGAGGAGGAAGAGCCTCCCAGGCGCAAGAAGAAGAGGCATCAAGAGGAGGAGGAAGAGCCTCCCAAGCGTAAGAAGAAGAGGCACCATCATGAGGACGATGATGAGGATTACGAGCCACCGCACCGAAAGAAAAAAAAACGATAGATAAGCCCAAGAGATCGGGCAGCTCCTCCCTGAATTTCAAGAAGCCCGAGGAATTTGGAATCTCAGAGAGATCCTACGAGGGCATGTTCCAGACGAAGGCGCAAACGTCCAAGCCCAAGGGGGAGAAGTGCTCCGTTTGCTACTCCGAGATGAAGTTCAAGGAGCGGGTCAACAGCTGGTACTGTCCCAAGTGCAAGCAGTTCTACTGAACAAACCTCAGATAGACCCAGAGTACGCAGTACACAAATGTGAATCCAGATCCAAGCCCGGCCAGAAGGCCGGTGATCATGCGGAGTTTGTTGTTCGACCTCCTCCACCCCAGGTACTGCGTCCATCCGTCCACGGCAAGGGGGATGATGGATATTGAGAATATTATCAGCACGATCCTGCTTGCAGGGATGATAAGAAGCAGAGCGACCGGCCCAAGATCGAGGCCGATGATCAGGGCCAGATAGAAGCCCATGCACCTTGTGCAGAGAGGAAACGGACTGCCCTTGATCCAGAGACATCTTTCCGGTTTCCCATGGCACATCCTCTTGAGGAGCTGAGATCTATCGTCGATGATCCTCGACCCGATATCCTCCTTTGTCATGAGGGACCTCTTCACCGTCCGTTCATTATTTTCCCCTGATCCAGACACACCCGATCATTGACCATCGGCCATATAAGGTTAATCGGGGCCGTTGAGCTCATCTTGGTACTAATGGTGCTTCTCATCACCCAGGAGGTCATCCATTGAATCCTCCCTGATATCTATCCTGATCTCTCCCCTTTCCATCCTGTATTTTCGTGAAAGAAGGAATAGGCCGATCCCCACCCCGACCAGAATAAGGATGCCTATAACAACCCCTACACTTCTGTTGTCTCCCCCTTCCTCATCATCGTCGTCCCAATCCATGGGAGGTGTATCGTTCACGGGTTTGATGCTGATGTTCACATAAGTGCTCATGTTGTTGCCCGCCGTACCGTCGTCAACGTGTAGCGTTATTCTGTGGTTCCCCTCGGAAAGGTATGCCGTCAGCCTCTTTCCACCGCCCAGATATCCATTGATACTGGAGAACCAGGAGTATACCAAAGTCGAGAACGCCCCCTTCCCATCGTCCGACGTTCCCTCACTATCCAGAAAGACCGGCCATCCAACGGTGTAGATCATGCCATTCTTCGGGGACGATATGTATGGGATCGGTGGGAGGTCCACCTCGGGCTCCTCAAGGGTCAATCTGTATATGTCCGACTTCCCCTCGTTCCCTATTCGATCCTCCCCTCTGATCTGTATTTCCAGATCGCCGTAAGGGAGTACAATGCTTCTATCCAGCGTTATGATCTCATCGCCCACATCGGGCCCCAGGTCGATCCAGTAGCTCCACATCTGGCCGGGCAGCCTGTATTTCAACTGACAGGATCCCGCAGCGATGCCCGAGCCCCCAGTATCACTGACCCTTACCATCAGGTGTACCTCATTTCCCGTGATCATGGCGCCCGGGGTCGGTGTGAGTATCCTGAAGGTGGGAGCAACCATGTCCACACCGATCGGAACCTCCCCGGATACTCCGATGTTCCCCGATAGATCGACGGCCATCCAACGGATCGAACCTATCCAGTTGCTGTTCAGTCCCAGGGATGTCTCCACAGCGTATCCCACGTCGATCTCCTTTATGGAGAGGCCTCTCTCCATCCAATCCGTGTCAAGTCCATTCGGTCCCTTGATCCTGAACCTGATGGACTCAGGGTCTATTCCGGTCCCGGCCTCGCCGTAGAACTCGGGATCTGTGATATTGATGAAAAGGGTGATATCCTCGGTATCGTACCACCTTGCCACGTTCTCGGTATGGAATATGGGAGCAATATCGTCCGTAAGGGCGGATATCATAATTCCCTTCGAGGTCTTGCCCGTCCAGTCAACGGAGCGCAATGAGATCTCCACCGGGTTGTGTCGGGTGACGATCTCCGTGAAATTGGATGGGTACAGGAGTAAGGAGGGGTCGATCACATCCAGATTGCTCTCTCCGTCATCGCATCGGAGCCTGATGCTGGAGGTACCCTGCTGTTTGAAATGTTTGTAATAGATGATCAGGGGTACCTTGACGCCCTCCTCAAGATCGACATGGGCATAGGATGCGATACCGCTCAGGTCCATCCAGTCGAACAACATCTCGCCATCCAGAACCATCCTGACCCTGCCGCTTCCGTCCAGGGCGAATATGTGGTCCCCGGTCCTGTTTGGCTCGAAGTAACCGTGCCATCTGGTGGAAAAACCAGGGGGCAGCGTTATTCGATCCTCACCCCCGTTCTGTGGACTCCAGTTGCCCCAGTTGAAAAGAACTGTGTCGTCCTCTCTTTCAAAGCCAATATCCTCAAAGTCCTCATCTCCGTAATAGGTCCCCCAAAGGCCCCCGTACTGGCTGACATCGTTGAAGGAGCCTCCCTGTATCGAGCTCTGAAAGGTCTTCACACCAGACCCATTCCGGTCCAGGTCCGATCCGGGCAGCCCTGTCCATCTCGCCTTGACCCTGTATCCCTCGAATGGTGCTATCGCAGTTGTTGCATATGGGTGGATCGGGGGCTCCGGAGGAGTATCGTCTATCCTCAGATCGTATTCCAGATCTGGCCCCATATCCGGCCCGTTCGACACCGTGATATCATCTGTTATGAGGGGCAGGTCAGGGAGGATCGTTAGGTTGTAATGGACCAGGGAGGAATCGGGTATCCCGGAGTCCATTGCCCATATTTGGGAGGAATATTCGATCCTGTTAACCTCATTGTGATCCCGCCTCAACCCCACCTCGGCAACCCCTTTTGGGATCTCCCTTCCATTTGAGTCCACGTAGGTTATCCTGGGGCCACCAACCGTCATCTTCTGCCCCGGAGAGCACCACTGATGGGGGGCGAACATCCTCTCCCCGTCGAGGCGCACCTCCGGATCCCCTGTAAATTCGATATCCTTCCGTACCAGGAACAGGTCCCTGTAATACCTGTAGATCCAGTTCCCGTTGTCATCCTTTACCGCCGCCATCACGTCGACAGGGCCCTCCCATGGGCAGAACCATCCGAACTCGAGTGAAGGCGTCATCCACCCGTCCCTAAAAGACGCACCCATGGTCGATGATCCCAGTAATCTGACATCATTGCCCTCGCCCCCTTCCAACCAGGCGCTACCCTGTTTGAAGTATATTGTGATATCAACTCCCCTGGGATCGATGTGCAACTTCCCCTCCGAAAAAGGTTCGGCATCCAGAGAGTGCCTGAATGATATGTTCAGCATAACCGGACCATCACCTGCATAGATCGCCTCTTCATCCGCCCCTTCACCGTAGAACGATCCTTCTCCCATCGTGATCTTCGTGCCGATCAGAAGATATGCCTCGCCGCAGTTCTTCCTCTCCTCGCCGGGCCCGTCACCCCAGGGGGCACCTATCAGGATCTCCTGGGCCCCATCGCCGTTGATGTCGCCTACCGAATAGGAGTAACCGAAGGAGTCCTCCATCTGGTTTCCCTCTATGGTAAAGAGATCGGCTGGGTATCCCAGCTGGTGGATCTTGTTTGGAGAGCTGATAATGGTCTTGAGGTCGTAGATCATCAAAGCGCCCACATGGATACGGTTCGGGTCGCTCATGTCAGTGGGATTCTTCTGGGGAACCCCGTTGAGGAGCTCTATCATACCGTCCCCGTTGAGATCGGAAAGCTGGATCAATCTGCCCAATTTGTCGCCGTAACTGCCGGGGTAGCCGGATGAGGCGCCCTCGTCGCCCAGGATCATCTTGGAGCAGTTGTTCTCCCCGTTGTTCTCGTACGGGAAGGTCTCCGGATCATTTCCCATGAACACGAGGACCTCCCCGCAGTTCTCCTTGTCCTCAAGGATGCTGTCCGCTCCAGGAACACCGATGAATATATCGTCCTTTCCGTCATGGTTCATGTCATATAGCCTTATGTCCCAGCCCAGGTTGTCCTTCTCGTTGGTTCCGTAAATGATGGAATCGGCGATCTCCTCCAGGTCATATCTGTTTGAGCCGTTGTACCTGGACACGTTGAATAACAGATAGACGGCTCCAACGTCCATTCTTCCCCTGAGCAGGTCCTCATGTCTGGGTGAGCCGATCATGAGGTCCAGTTCACCGTTCCCATCGATGTCCCCCAGTTCTAGACTATGCCCCAGGCCATATTCTCCTTCATCCGAATAGTGGTCACGGTCCTGATCCAGATCAGGTATGGATCATGATAATAATCCCGACGGATCAGGTTATCGCTGCCCCAATAGATGTAGATCATCTTGGCGGTAGGGGCGGAGAAGATGAGGTCGTCCTTTCCATCCTTATCGAGGTCATCAACGGCCATTGCCATTCCATATCCATAATCCTCCTGAATATCCCTTGTTTTATGATAGATCTCTCCTTCCCAGGTATAATGGCCCATTATATCGATGGGAAGATATGACACATTTACATACTTGTCCGGGCCGTATAACTGGATCACCTCGGGGAAACCTTCCTCCCTTCCCCAGTATACGTCGACACGCCCCCCTTCCATAGGAATTGCTGGACTCACGATCAGGTCAATGTAGCCATCTCCGTTGAGATCTCCCGAATCTATCTCCCTTGCCATCTGATCCTTGGATTTGGGGACTGCCTTTCCGAAGCCCTGCCCTTCCGAGGTCCATACCGTATGCCCTATGATGGTCAGGTCCGCATTATTGTTCTCCAGGTCAATATCTGCGATGTTGAAATCCTCTCTTCCATACCAGATATAGAGTCTTCCCTCACCATAAAGTCCGTAATATCCTGTAGCAAACGGTGCGGATATGGCAAGGTCATCCAGGCCATCTCCGTTGAGGTCCTTCAACCAGGTGAATTCCCCAAACCCCGCGTTGGGAGGTGGCATTAGCTCAGACCAGATGCTCACGGCATCGATCTCCTCCACGGTAGCCGTGCCCGAAAATGATGCCAGGTTCGCCCGACTTACCTGCTTTTGACCCACAGATGAAGCTTCTGCCTCCAGTGGGGAAATATCAATATGGAGCAGGGTAAGGAGAAACAGCATTGATATGATCATAACGGTAGGAGCCTTTCCAATGCCTTTCCACCTGTGAGGTTGAGGATGGATCATCTGGATCCCTCTATGTTCATATTCGATTCTATCAATTTAAGTATTTTGTGGTTGGGATTGGATTCAAGGGCGGAGCGTCCATAAGGTCCTCTTTCTATGCCAGTGGCCTTCCGATGCCAGGCTGACATAAGATACGGTCATCCATAAAGTGACCCAAAAGATATTAATAATGTATAGAGGTTAAAATCGCCACTGGAATGCACCGCTTTTCGGTACACCCACAGGTCTGCAGGATAGAGCCTCATGCCCCCTCTACTGGCCTGTAAAAGGAGGAGATGTATTGATCCATATTATCAAGAAGGCCCTGATGCTCGCGGTAATCCTCTCGATCGCCATGCCGACCTTCATGTCCATAGGAAGCGAACCGCTTGCCATGGGTGCATCCATTGATATGAAGCATCTGGGCGTTGATGATGATTGGCAGATATGGGGCGATGAGGATACGATCGGCATGGGGAATTCCATCGCCAGCGGCGACCTGGATGGCGACGGAAGGGATGACCTTGCCGTGGGTATCCCGGTCACCGGTGAAGGGACGCCTGGAACTGTCCTTGTGTACTTCTCCAGGGACCCGGACGATCTCTATCCCGCATGGGGGTCGCACGACGCGGATCTGATAGTGTACGGCGCAACAAATAACGATCATTTCGGAGGATCGCTGGCGATCGCCGACCTGAGCGGTGACGGCAGGGCCGAGCTGATGATCGGCGCCCCTTACGCCGACGGCCCAAACGAGGGCCGGCGCGACTGCGGGGAGGTATATATTCTGGATGGAAGGTCCAGATCCGCCTACGGTGTCACCATCCAGATCGCCTCTATAAGCACATTTGGACACCTCATCGGCAGGGAAGGGGCGGACCATCTTGGGGTCGGGATCGATGTGGGTGACCTGGATGGGGACGGAGTTCTCGATATCGTAGTCAGAAGTGAGGGCGCGGGGGGTTATCTGGATCCGGGAGATGCAGGCAGGGAGAACCTCAACCATGGATCATGGGAGATCGAGGTGATCGCAGGCGACCTCTCCGGTGTGGGTCTTGTGGACCTGAGCCAGTCGTCCCCTCTTGTGAGGTTCTTTGGATCGCTCAGCTCGGGGGGCCCTCTGACCAATGAGGCTGCAACCCATATAGGCAACGGGATGGCCATCGGCGATCTCAATGGAGATGGCCAGGAGGATCTGGCCTTTTCCTTCAGGACGCCTACAACAGGGGCCGTGTGCCTGTACCTTGGGGGGGTCGATTTTTCAGGGGGAAACCCCGACATCGTGGTACCGGAAGATTACGATCTGCTGCTTGACCTGGGTGAGGATGGGTATGAACAGGCTCCCCTGGAGCTGGGAGATGTTGACGCCGACGGGGCGGACGACCTTCTGGTGGGGATCCCCGGTTCCTCCGGATTTGACAGCTGGAGGCGGGGGGCGGGTCAGGTGGACCTGTATGCCGGCCGAGATATCGGCTCCTCTTCCTATCTTACCCGGGATCACGCCAACTGGACGGTCTTCGGGGAGGACTCCTCAGATGGGATGGGGTCTTCCATATTGATGATAGATAACGATGGAGATGGGATGGATGAGGTTTTCGTGGGGACGCCCTATTCGGATGGGGAGTTCAACGCTTACGATGGCTGTGGTGAGGGTTACGGTTTCGAGGTCAATTTTTCAGCGGGGCGGTATCACAATCTGTCCGAGGCCGATTTCAGCGCCATGGGTGATGGTGTCGGATGGGGGTCTTTCTCATCGATGGGATCCATGGACATGGATGGTGACGGGACCCGGGACCTGCTGATATCGTCGCCGGGTGCGGTGTACGAGGATGAATGGACCTTTGGTGGTTTGATAACCCTCCTCATGGGCAAGCCCATCTGGGATGCGCGTTTCTTTGGACCTCAGCCGTTATCGAAGTTCGGAGAGGTCTCCCTGATTTCGGATATAGATTCTGACGGCTACGGGGACATTCTGATATCCGCCACAAAGGCAGGGACCGCATCGGAGGGGGAAGTGTACCTTTTCTTCGGGGACGAGGAGGGCTTTTCAGGATATTATTCTGCTGAAGATGACCCTGATCTCACTTTCAAGTCGGAGCGGGATGACCAGATCCTGGGAGGCTCCCTCGCCGTGGGCGACCTCAACGGGGACAACCTGCCGGACATCCTGATCGGCGCCCCGAAATACTACACCGGCCCGGGGGAGGGGGGATGGGGGGTCACCGCCGGCGCCGTATGGTTCTACTGGGGAGATACCAAGGCGAACATGTTGGCGGATGATCCTGTGAACCTCGCCGTTGGGTCCAATGAATTCATCAGGGGTGAGAGGACCATAGAGGCGGGGACCTCGATCTGTGTGGGGGACTTCAACGGCGATGGTAAGGATGATCTTGCCATCGGGGCGCCCATGTCCAGCAGCGGCAACATGCATCACAACGGCAAGGTGTTCATATTCTACGGCCCTATAACCTTCCCTGGAAACTTCCTCTGGACAAATGATGCGGATGTGGAGATCCATGGGGCCCTGAACGGCGAAGAGCTAGGGACCACTCTCACCAAGGGGGATATCGATGGTGACTCCATAGACGACCTTGTGATGGGCGCCCCGAGGTCCTCACCTGGATCCATTAACGGGGCAGGTTCCGTCTATATCATAAAAGGGAACGGCTCATGGAGCCCGGATATCTACCTCGCCAGCGATAAAAAGACCAGGATAGACGGGGAGTGGCCGTACGATGCAATGGGTTTCTCGCTGCTTTGCGATGATATCGATCACGACGGCCGGTCCGATCTGATAATGGGGGCGCCCAGATCAGACGGCGATCGGAGGTCCCTATCCGAGGCCGGAGCCGTGTACATGCTGTACGGCAAGTATCTCGCTCCCGACCTGGCGGACCAGACCCTGCGTATCCGCGAGGGGACCAACATGACCATCTACGGCTCCACGAGGTCCGAGCAGTTGGGCTTCTCGCTTGCCTCGGGTGATATCGATGGAGACGGCCTCGAAGATATCGCCATGGGTGCAAAGGATTCCACAAACCCCAATAATGGCCTCATGACCGGCAGGGTGTTCATACTGCTCACAATGAGTGAGATAGAGCATCTGAAGATGCTCTCCTCATCCCTGCCATATCTCGCCACACAGGACCATGGCGATTACACAGGCTATTCACTTTCATGCGGCGATCTCGATCTCGACGGAAAGGCGGACCTGCTGATAGGTGCAACGGGCCACGACCCTGAGGGTTCCGACAGCCCTGTGGGAACCGCTTTTCTCTGGCTCTCCAAACAGATGTTCTACAGCGAGTACAAGGCAGGGGATGCCATTATTCTGAACGGCCATCACGTATCAGGTGAGACCAGGGGGCTGACGTACGTATGCCCGGGTGAGGGGCCCTACGTATTCAGGGTGAACGCGCGGTGCCTCGTTGGTTTTGACGCAGTCAGGAACCTGACGCTGACGATCAAGATGGAGGATGGGTCTGGAGAGGCCAGCTTCACGTACAACACACAAACAACCTCCTTTTCCTCTATCGTTAACGGCGTGATGATGGGCCTCATCGAACTGGACGAGGGGTCAAGCCGTGCCTGGCACGAGGGATTGGACATGTACTATGCCGATTTCGCGCTGAAGATGAACTGGGGGGTGGTCGGCCCGGATCA
>JAGLEG010000290.1 GCA_023145185.1 Thermoplasmata archaeon | reverse complement strand
TGTGACCTCTGCGAAGCCTGGCAGGGTGACGTTCACCCTGAAACGGATGCTCCCACCCCTGGGGATGAACGCGGATGCGGTGCTCCCGGACCCTCCGCCTCCCGTATCGATCTCCACGTACCAGTCGGGGGACCCGATCGTGGCCCTCAGGTCGAATGTATCGTTGCCGTTCCCGAGGTTCACAAGGTCGATGGTGAAGGTGGCCACCTCTCCCGGATGCCTCCATATCAGGGGGCTCCAGCTGGGCGCCATCGCGAGCGCTCCACCGCTTACATACTGCACCGTCGTGTTGATCCAGACATCGTCGAGGACGTATGGGTCCCCGTACGAGGTCGCCCTCACCTTGATGGGAAGCACCTCATCCGCAGATGCCTCCATGGAGGGCGTTACCCAGACCACGATGGTGTCACGTTCCAGAGAGTCCAGTTGAACGTTGACGACCTCCAGCTCCACCGTCCATCCATCAATGGATGGGAATGACGATTCAATTGCATACGTGTCGAAACCGTTCCCGTTATTTGTGATGTTCAATCGATAGGGTATCCTCTCGTTCGGAGAGGCGAACTTCTCGCTCTCCTCCGGCTCCAGGTCTACCCCGAACCCCTGAAGGATCGTTATCGTCACCCTGGAGGAGTTTCGAAGCGGTGGGCCCTCCCAGTTCTTTGACATGGAGAACGAGGAGGTGATGATCATGTCTATTGTGACGCTATCCCCTATCGGCGCCCCGTCAGGGATCTGGACCCTGACCCATACGGTCCCGTTGAACTCGCCGTTCACGGGATCGTACAGCCTCGGCAAAAGCGGCCCTGCAACCACCCCGTTGGGATAGGTCAGGTCCCACTCCTCGGGGGGGAACGCCCCTCCCTCCGGGACGATCACAACTGCGTTGCCGGTGTAGGAATCCCACGTGTTTCCGATGTTGGTCACGTTGAAAGGGATCATGATCTTATCGCCTGGGGCTCCGGTGAACTGGTCCCCTTCCTGGGGTTCCACCGTGAAATTGAGATACGGCTCCACATGTATGATGGCCTCCTCCGTCTTGGGGATCAGCACCCCCGGAAACGTCTCGTTGGCAAATGGTTCTGCCCTGATGGCGATACGCGCCGTGCCGTGGAGAGGGAACGTGGGAACGATCACCTGGAGCTCTATCTCCTCGTGCCAGACCCCTCCCTCCAGGCTCATGTTGTCCTTGTAGATCTCGGGGATCCCTGCGGACCACTTCTCGGATTCGGTCTCGTTGGGGCCGCTTACCCAGAATGGGGTGAACTCGACGCCGTTGGGGCCCTCGGGCAGCGATAGCGTAACGTTAAGGTCCCGCCCGCCTCCCTCCAGGATATTGTCCACGGCGCGGAGGGAGATGTTGAAGGACCTGGCGGGCTGCCCTCCATTCTCGTTTATCCCGATGGTCCTCGAGGGTGGTGAGATCTCTATCTGCACCGTGTGGATGAGGCCCACCCGGATCGTCCCCTGGGCGGACGCCTGATAATGCGTGTCGGGGCTGTTGAGCTGTAGGATCACATTTCCGGTGGCGCCGAAGTAGGTCAGGTCCTGCTCCATGGTCTCGTAGTTCAGCTCCGGGATATGCACCCATGCCCTGACGGTGCCGTACCTGCCCGGGTTCAAGACGATGAAGTCCGAGCCCTCAAGGATCACGCTCCACGAGGAAGGCACGACCAGGAGGCTGACATCATAGCCGTCCCTTACGTTGCCAACGTTTGTAATGCCGAATGTGATCGAGACCCAATCGCCCCCGGGAAAGGCCTCCTTGACCTCGGGGATCACCGTTATCTCAACGCCCAGCTCGGGTACGGTCTTGGTGGTAACGGTGACGCTCGCCTCAACATCCGGATCGCTCCGGGATGTGGCCGTGAATATCAATTGATCCAGATCGCTGGGCTGTGCGTCCCAGGGAACCTCGACGTGCACCCGGAGCTCGGCCGATATCTCGCCCGGGCCCAGAGGGCCCACCACCGTGACATATCCGGGCATTACCCA
>JAGLEG010000029.1 GCA_023145185.1 Thermoplasmata archaeon | reverse complement strand
GGGGCCCGAGGTCTGTCTATAAATGTTTGCGTTGCCATTGCACACTTTCATAGAAAAGCTTGCGTTTCTAATGCACACTTTAATGGAAAAGTCTGCGTTTCCAATACGAATATTGGAACAATAATAATTCCGTGATGATCTCGTTCAGTCATAATCTCCCTTCTTCTTTCTCGCCTTGAGAGGTATCGTAAGTCCGAATACAACGCAGAACATGACAGGCGGGCGGTCAACGAGGGGACGATCCTTGTTCGTCAAAAAAATAATTAACATATGTGCACGCTCCCGCACCCAGGAAAGAGCACCGGAGAGAGGTAAATGAACACGATGAACTATGTAAAATGGGCCAATTTCTCGTTCGCTTTCATACTGATCTCCACGCTACTCATCAATCTTGGAGCGGTTCCTGAAACGGACGCCACCCGGAATTCCAGCCCGACCAGGCTCTATCCGACCTTCCATCATTATCTCGATATGGAGGTGCCGGCCTCAGGTGGCATCCCTCTCAATCCTCCAGGTGAATGGCAGATCTTCACGATCGGCCCCATTAATGGGGATCTTGAGGAGGGGTGCGAGATATTGGTCAACCTTGAGTTGAACTTCACGTTGGGAGATCAATCCAAGATCGAATTCATGATAGAGTTCGACCTGGATGGTGGCGGCCCCACGGATACCACCGCTCTGTTTCCCGTTCATAACCTGTCCCAACCCTCAGGGAGCATCTACCAACTGGAAGAGGACTCCGTAACATATGCGGGAGATCTCATGTCAATAAGGGGAGGCTTCATCAAGCTCAAGGTCAGGGACCTTCTGGGCTACGGGGCAAAGGTCCGCATCGGGAACAGAACGTTCGTGGATGTGCCCTTCAACTTTGATATCCCCGTTGCCCGTGCTGGCCCTGACATGGACGGGGTCACCGGAATGGAGCTGGCTCTCGACGGTACGGCCTCATATCATCAAATGGACAGACCGCTGACCTACCGCTGGGACCTCGATAAGGACGATGGGTTGGGATGGGACCTTGAGGGAGAGGTGGTAAATCATACGTATCTTGAGGCAAAAAACTACACGGTAACCTTGAACGTCACCGATGGTACCCGCTGGGATCACGATACGTTGATCGTCACCGTCCTTCTTCAACGTCCGCCCGTCTTAGATATCGGTCCAAACAGGATCGTTCAGAGGATGGAATCTATCTGGATAAACGGAAGCAACACGGTGGATGAGGATGGTGACCCGCTATCCTTTTCCTGGGATTTTGGAGACGGGAGTAAAAGCAGCATTCCGGATGCCACACACTACTGGACGGATATGGGCCAGTACAATGTCACGCTTACCGTCTCGGATGGATATTTTTCAGTCTCCGATACAATTATCGTTACCGTGCTGAACAATCTTCCGGACCTGAAGATCTCCATCGACAACGATCCCATGTTCGGATCTCCCATCTTCTTCAATGCAACGAGAAACTGGGATCCCGACTACGATAACCTCACATTCTGGTGGGACATGGGTGAGGGAGAGCTGAAGTATGGATCTATCGTGAACTTCACATTCCTCAGCCCGGGTTCGAAGACCATTACGCTCTACTGCAATGATACCCATGAAACGACATCCACGACAATGGAGATCCTTATACCCGAGAACCTACCCCCTATTCCTGTGATAGATCTGGGAGGGGCGGCCTTCACCAACCATACCGCCGTGTTCAATTGTTCCATGTCATCAGACCCCGAGGGGCATGGTCTGACGTTCTCATGGAGGTTCCCCGATGGATCGGTCAAAAATGGGGTGGAGGTCGAATACATCTTCTCCGATGTGGGGATATTTGACATCATACTGGCCGTTACCGACATCCATGGGGGGTTATCGGAGGAGACGATCGAGGTGAATGTCCTCAATTATGACACATATTACCCGATCACCGTGGACATCAAAGACCTTGCGGAAAGGAGGGATGTGGTACAGGAACCTTACACCTATTACACTTACAGGCATGATATCACAAACGATATATGGTACAGGGTCCCCCATCAGGCAGGGGGATACAGAACCTACGTCATTGACCTTCCTGGTGGATATTTTGATCTTTTTATTGAGATCGAGAATGGACAACACCTGGATATCCTCTGTTTCGAATCGAGGGAGGCGTACCTGGAATATCTGGATGACTACACGACTGTAATAGAGTACGATACCTACAGGTCCTCCCTCAGGACCAGTGGCATTGCCCTCTCCTTCTGGGGAAGCGAGAAGCTCTATCTGGTGGTGGACAACAATGAGAAAATGGCGTTCGGGGAGAAACCTTCAGGGAATGTGACCTATACGATAATTGTGACGAATGGAACCTATATCGACCCTTATGGATCCGGCGATGAAGGTGAGGAAAATGAGAACGGGAACGCCCCCATGTGGATCATACCCGTTTTCTTCATTGGAGTTCCCATGATCGTTATAATCGGGATCATTGTGTACCTCATCGCCTCAAAAAGGTCGCGAAAAGGGGAGGTCGATCCAGAGGAGTTCCAGCAGATGGTGAGAGAGACCATCAGGATAGAGGATCCCGATCAGGCCGTAACCGGACCACCTCCCGGTTTGGAACAGACATACCAGGATCCAACGGTAGATGAGGAGGAGGGTGTGGACATGCTGGACCTGCTTACGGAGAAGGTAAGGGATCAGGAGTATGAAGAACAGATCGGCGTCCGATCTTCCATCGAGGATGGGGGCCTGGATCATTTAAATGGGTATCAGAATATGGACCTTCCCGATGGAAACGATGAAGGTTATACAGAACCGGGTATCCTCCCCTCCGTCCATGAAGCGGAGGAACATGTCAATATCCAGGATTCCGATGGAGATGACCTACCGGATAACCCAGATCAAGATGTGAATATCTAAATCCCAACATTGACAGATCCCAACTTTGATAGACCTAATCTGATATGAATCCCAACATTGACAGATAGAT
>JAGLEG010000289.1 GCA_023145185.1 Thermoplasmata archaeon | reverse complement strand
CCTCGAAGAGCGCGGCGGGATCACCACGGGGGAGAACGTCACCCGCGGCCTCAGGGTGAACTCGGGAAATGAGCTCAGACTCACACTGGCCTGGAGCGATTATCCGGGGAACCCCGCGTCATCCAAACAGCTGGTCAACGACCTGGACCTCAGGCTCACCGCCCCCAACGGCACGATCTATCACGGAAACGACTTCTCCTACCCATTCGACGACTCAAGGGATGATACCAATCCGGTTGAAGGTATCTCCATCCCCAACCCTGCGGCGGGATGGTGGATCGTGGAGGTCATCGGATACAACGTCCCCTTGGGCCCGCAGCATTTCAGCCTGGTGGGCTCTGGTGACGTGACCAACTTCATAAACGACATGATCCTGTTCGACGATGACTACTACGAGGTCGAAGGTGACACGGTCACCATTGAGCTCAGGATGAGGTCGTCACAGGGAGCAGGCGCGGTTTCCATCAACCTCTCCTCCACATCGGACCCGAACGTCAGGAACTTCACCCTGACGGAGATGGAACCAGGCATATTCAGCTCCAGCATCAACACCTCCACAACGATCTCAGATCCCGAACACATCCTCGTCGCACACGACGACGTGCTCAGGGTGAACTTCACCGACCCTCTTCTGGGGGGGTTGTTCGAGGATACTGCCGTCGCCAAGGTCCCCCAGATGGTAAACCTCATCAAGCAGGACCAGAACCACCTCACCTACTCCTATTCCGATACCATTGGCCTTTATGGCGAAGGGTATGCCGGAGCCGATGCCTTCTGGACCCTGAACAACACCTCCATTGGCTGGAAGAAACTCTATGATGATGGTACGCCTCCCGACATCACCCCATTGGACGGCGAGTTCCACTCCACCTGGACGGTTGACAGGGAGCTATATTTCGAGGATATGATAATGGTGAGGGTTGACGACCCGTTCCTCGGCCCCTTGTATTACCCACAGTTCACCATAGAGATCAATACAAGCCTTCCCAGGATACCGGAGAACCTCTCGGCAGAACCACTGATCGAGGGTAACGGCATCATTTTGAAATGGAAGAGGACCTTCGAGGCGAATATCTCCCACTATATCGTCTACATCAACAATACGGAACCTGTCGACTATCAGATGTCATCCTGGATACCGGTACAGACCACTGTTAGCCATATCAACACGTCCACCGTCAAAGGGCTTGTGGATGACATCTACTACCACTTCAGGGTAGCATCCGTGGATGACGATTCCATACGATCGTCCCTCTCCCTGTTTACCACCGGAATGCCACACGATTCTCTTGCTCCATTTATTGCACCCACAGAAACTCCCTTCACGCTAGCGGGAAACTCAACCATAATATTCGATGCGGATGACGATCTGGAGCACATAGAGATGGAGTTCTATCACGATACCAACGGCAACGGCCTTGCCGATGACAACGGCAGCTTCCTCCCCGCAGCTAACGGAACGGGTCCCGAGGTCCACTGGGACACCAGGGTGGAGGCGGGAGGTCCTGGAAACCTTGAAAACGTCATCCTCAGATACAGGGGGGAGGACGAGGTTCCCAACATGTCGCCGTGGTTTTCAACTGGCGGATACAGCATAGATAATATCGGCCCGCTTAACATCTCCCTTCACGACCTGCCTGCCAGGATCACAAACGTGTCGCACTACGACATTTACGGGACCACCGAACTTCTATCCTCATTGGAGACCCGTGTGAACGGGGTCGTCCAGTCCACGGCCAGGGCTGGTTCAACGGGCATATTCGATATCAGAATTGACCTTGATGAGGGGTTCAACCGGGTGGATTTCGTCGTATACGACAGGCACGGCGCTGGCCCCACGGTCTTTACAAGGGAGTTCACGCTCGACACCATGAGCCCTGTAGCAAGAATAGATGGGCTCAACGACACCACCGCATTCGAGATCAGCCCTGATAAGTTCATCTTCAACTCAACGAGCGTTGACGAGGGAGTGGACCCGGATTACAGAGGGATAGTCAACACCACCTGGAAGGTCATCGATCCTTCGACGATCACCAGGACCTACTGGTCGAGCGGGTCCCTTGACCTCATCTTCAGGGATATCGGAAAGTACGTGATAACCATCTGCGTGATCGATCAGGCCGGCAACTGGGGCCGCAGGTCCTACAACTTCACCATCTTCGATGAAACTCCCCCTGATGTGATGATCATGGGGCCAAAGATGGTCAACGAGGACTCTGTTGTGGATTACTCCAGCGAGCTCACCACCGACAACGACCCAACCCTGCGGGAGTGGAGGAGAGGGACCTTTGAATGGACCTTCACCGGCCTCAACGGTTTCATAAGCGTATCCAGCAACGAGAAGAGCACGGTCATATTCCCCGACCCGGGATCGTACAGCGCCACGTTGAAGGTCACGGACCCTGCGGGCAACGAGGGGACCTTCGTGCAGGTCATAGAGGTTCTTGACATCACCGCACCTGATGGAAAGATCCTGGGGCCATCCATAGGAGACCTGGGCTATCACCTTGTTTTCTGGACGGACCTTGAGGATAACGACCCTGATTTCCAGGAGGAGGGCTCCTATTCGTGGACGCTCGGTTTTGATGATATGGAGTCGGTCGAGGATATCACATCCAGAACCGACAGGTTCGATCACGTCTTCGAGATCTCTGGCAACTACACGCTTTCGCTTTCCGTGACCGACGCATCCGGTAACGAGATGGTCAAGCAGAGATCCATCTACATCAGGCCTTACTCGGCTCCAACATCAGGGGGGAACGTGGAGGAGGGAGAGGAGACACCATATCTGATACTCTTCATAGTCGCAGCAGTTCTAATTCTTATCATCGTGACCGTTTTCATCATCGTCAAGGCCCGTGAGGGTGAGGAAGCTTCCGACGAGGGTTGGGAGGACGATGACGACGAAGATGAGGAAGATTGGGATGACGACGAATTCGATGATGACGACGAAGATGAATGGGATGA
>JAGLEG010000288.1 GCA_023145185.1 Thermoplasmata archaeon | reverse complement strand
CCATGACGAACTCCTC
Organism: Thermoplasmata archaeon; assembly: GCA_023145185.1. Classification (GTDB taxonomy): domain Archaea; phylum Thermoplasmatota; class Penumbrarchaeia; order Penumbrarchaeales; family Penumbrarchaeaceae; genus JAGLEG01. Next base: position 1,040 of record JAGLEG010000288.1, on the reverse strand, counting down.
CGACGATCCAGCCTTGAACTTACGCCTGTTGATCCTCTTGAGCCTCAGCGATTGGTTTATCATGGTCAGGGGGCCGATCAGGTCCGTGTAGCTGGACGAATAGCTCTCCTCATCGAGGTCCAGAGGAACGCAATCTATGGACCGGTCACGGGATATTCGGAGGGCTTCCACGATCGAGGGGGGGGGCACCTGTACCTCTCCAAAGATGGAGAGTTTTTTAGCGTATATCCTCTCGTACGATGAAAGGTATGTGTTCTCCACTTCCCCATCCACAACGGCAGCCAACCCCTTCATCTCCTCCCTGCTGATATGGATGCATATCTTATCTGGATCCGCCATCTTCACGGTACTTCGTACCAGGTCACGCTCAGACGAGAGGCCCTTGACCGTGCCCAGCAGGATCACGTTACAGCCCTTCACATTCATCACGTGCGAACGGATGACCCCCGGCTTCTTCAGGGCCCTATCTCCACTCTCTTTCCTTCCTTTCAAATTCCCTCTGGCCCCCTTCTCTTCTTGGTGGAGCACGTCGTATCCTGCCGCTCTCCCGTTCCGGTCCACGCCTTGCCTCCCTCCTGATGGAAGGGCGCCCCCTCTCACTGGAGCTTTCCACATCTTCCCTCTTCCGGATGCCTTTCCCCATCACATCAGCCTTCGCTACCAGAATATAGATGAGTATCACGACCATGATGAACAGCAGGACGGCCATGATCAGGACCATGAGCAGATCGCCGCTCTCCTCCTCCGATGAGGCCCAACGCTCCGGGTCAAGCGGGTATGTATCCTTACTGTCAATAACACCATCGTCATCGGTGTCCGCATTATTTGGGTCCGTCTCCCCCTCATCGACCTGGCCGTTCCCATTCTGGTCCTCCTGACCATCCAGGATGAAGTCATCATCCGAGTCCTCGTCCAGTGGGTCCGTGGAGGATCCATCCGTGGTGTCAAGCTCCATCCCATCGGTCAATCCATCACCATCCGTGTCGGGAGAGTTCATATCCGTCTCGCCGAGGTCCGGGTCCCAGATGGAGTTCCCGTTC
>JAGLEG010000287.1 GCA_023145185.1 Thermoplasmata archaeon | reverse complement strand
ACCATCAAGGGTCACGGTGGCCTTCCCCTCGACGACCATCCACCTCTCCATCCTGTGTTCGTGGGACTGATACGACAGCCTCCTGAAGGGCTCCACCTCTATCCTCTTGACCTTGTGGTCCCTCCCCTCGTAGATAACCTTGTATCGGCCCCAGGGCCTCTCCTCCCATTCCATTTGAAATATCTCCCATTGGTTATGTTCCTGAGTGTGTGATCCACATGGAGGGTCAGACGTTAGATAGGATGTCTGCAGATCAAACGATCCGTTCAATGGAGCAATACCATATGGCCCAAACCGCAAATTATGATAATATTGTGATCGGGACCGTATGGAACGCTGACATCGATCGCAGGTCACGGATATGATGTTCGCAACTATAAATATCTAATTCAAGAGAGGGGCCAGGTGAGATTTTAAGCCATGATCAAATATTATCTCGACCAGTAAAGCCTAACTTTGACATATGAGTATATGTGATCGTCAAAGTTAGGCCTCTCCCAAAATGAATGGCTCAGATGAGATTGGATCTATCAATGTTGGGATAAAAACGACCGAAAACAATTCAAGTATGGAGATGGATTGCACATCCGTGATTTGTCCAAGGTGCGGATCGGATGACATAATAAAACATGGAAAGAGGGAGACCTCCAGGGAGGAGGTGCAGATCTACATGTGCAGGGGATGTGATCGAATATTTTCCCATACGGAAATGCCGTATCTCAACAACCCTCCCGAGAGGGTGCTCAAAGGGGTGTCCCTGTACAACCAGGGGTACTCCCTGAAGCGCACATCGGACATAATGAAACACGTATATGGAGAGAGCGTGCCCAGGAATACAATACATCACTGGGTGCACAGGTACGGGGACCTGTTCACATATCTCAGGCTTCGCGACCGGAACGAATCGAAGAGGCAGATCGCGGTAAAGGACACAGATGATCTTCACATAAGGATCCACCGAAAGAAGTTGGGGATACTGGGGGAGAGATTTCCGGGTTTCTCCAGATATGCCAGCTCAATACTGAGATCAACCCGGATAAAAAAAGGGGAGATCGCCCTTTCGGACATCTGGAACAAGGACGGAGACCTTCTGAATAGGACCTATGACGATAGGGTCGAGTACAACTCGGTGGAGTGCAGGCTGACATCGATGATGGGCGTTGATGAGCCTGACATCGCCGACGTGGGAAGAATGCTGATGATCAACGACGCATTCACCGTATCCACCAACATGCCCATATCATTCAGGTCAAGGGAGTTCGGAAACGTCTACTACTGGGGCGTGGCGGATATCGTCCAGATAAGGGATGGATGGTTCCAGGTGATGAAGTACTCGGCAGATACCGAGGATCAGATAAGGGTGATGATCGACCTGCTCGGCATCGCCGAGGCGTTCCATCAGAGATGCTTCATACCCAAGGATAAGATCAGGGTGGGGGCGTTCGACATGAACAGGATGTGGCTGGTGGACTTCCCAATGGAAAAATAGTTTTTTTTAAAGAACTGAAACTCAGTTAAATATAATATTGCTTATCAACTACAAGTTAATTTTTACTACCTCTAATTTATTAGCAGTCAATCATTTACAATATACTATTTTAGTATCAAATCGTATT
>JAGLEG010000286.1 GCA_023145185.1 Thermoplasmata archaeon | reverse complement strand
CGGCGTGAAGGGCGATGATCCTTTTCACTCCCTTGTCAGCCCCTTCTTTCTCAAGTCTCTGCACGGCCCTGTCGAGGGATCTTCTCCTGAGGTTCCCCACGAGGGTGTCCGCATGGGATACGAGCTTCTCCTCCCAGGTAAGTGGGATCAGGTCAACCTCCGGAAGACCCAGTTCAATGGCCTCGGCTGCGGGAAGTCCACCCCCCACGTGGTTTCGGATCATCGCGACCACGCCTGGATGAAGGCCTATCATCTCGGCCAGTTCGGCGCCTATGACCGCATGCCTGATCGAGTGCGTTCTCGACCTCCCCAGATCGTGAAGGAGCAGGCCTGCCGAAAGCCTGGCGATATCGATATCCTTTACCGCACTACCTGACGCCTTTTCCGACCGGCGAACCATCTCCATGCCGAGGTCGTACACCACCCTTGAGTGTTTGATCACCACGGTGGAGCAGCCTGCGGATGACAATATCTCCAGACATTCATCGGGATCTGGGACCTCGCTCCAGCTCCGGTCCATCAGCCCATTCCTTTTCGGGTCCAGAATGGCATCATCACCCTGTTTCACCGTCTTGCCCCTGCCGTCTGGCAGGATGATGATCTCCCCTCCGGGAAAGTCCATTTCGAACTGAGCCCCCTTGAAATACCTGTCAAGGAAGATCGCAAGGGCCGATACCTCGGAGTGGGGTTGATTGGATACGCTCACGTTGAAGTGGGCCAGGTCGAACACCTCCCTGGGCACCTTCTCCGATCCGATGATGATAAGCAGGTCCTCTCCCTCGGGGATATCCTCGATGACCCTGTCCACCTCCTCCCCATACATCGTAAGATGGACGATCGTGCCCCTGAAATGGTTCATGATGGACCGGGGGGATATGCCGGTATTGATGCTGAAATCGCCGCCAAACTGATCGTTGACGCTGGCAATGGTCTGCTCCAGTCTGGTATCTTTTGTATCCACGTGGATCCCGGAGGCACCGAAGGCCCTTGAGACCAATGCAACATGCGTGGTGATCCTCTTATCCCTATCAGGTCTGTGGCCCAGCCTGAGGACTTCGACCCGCGCTCTGTTAGAATTTTGTCTCTCCCTTTCAGCGCCCATTTCAGGCACCTCATTCTTCGTGAGAGATCCTCTCGATCCTGTGCCCGCGATAGACAAGCCGGCCCGAACGCTTGACCAGCGCCTTGAGCATTGTTGGATTCAGCTCCAGGTCTTTTCCCAGGTCGCCGGAGAACGTTCCCCTGCTGCCAACGATATCAAAGAGCTTATCCTCAAGCTTCCTGTAATCCTTCTCTGACATTGCGGCGATATACAGAACATCCGAGATCTCAACGATGGAGGCGGATGTGTTGATGTGGACGGATACGTAATACGAGTGGTAGGTCTTCTCCTTGTTGAACTCCGAGTCAATCTGCCAGGAGGTCTCCACAAGATGCATTTTTTCGAAAAATTTGAGAGCATTGGCCCCCTCCTCCCCGTAGAGCTCTTCGACCTCCTTACGCGTAACCCACTTGTTGGTGGTCAACTGGAAGATCTCCTTCTTCACTGGGGAGTCCATGGCGCGTAGCAGTGCCACCATGTCGGCCGGGTCGTTGATGACTTTTATTCGTTTCATTGTGACTGCTGGGTTTATCTGATAAGTGGATTATAATATTATCCATAGTTCTCCAGTTACAGCAAGCGTGACATCTCCACAATGATCCTGGGCGTATTTGTTGTTATTTCGGGTTTTTTTCGTATGAAATGGCCATTTGACATTCTGTATCCGTTAAAAGAAATATATTTATATGACCTGTCGCTTAATAAAGGACGGAAGAAGCAGATCGGTCCCCTCAATGGAAGCGGGCCCAACCAAGCTTAATATCACTATCACAATCCAGGACAAGGAGAATCAAGGAAAGGTGGTGGGGGATGGACACCCTGAGAAGAGTGTAATGCCACAGGACCTTAATGAGCAGGGATCGATACTTTTTCCAGAACCGAATAGGAAAATGAAATGATCCGAGCGATCGGATAAATAGAATCAAGGAGAATGAATAAAATGAACTTAGATCCAGCAACTACAAAATACCTGATAGAAGCATCCCTCGTTGCAGAGGGTGTTGTTGAGAAACCCGACGTGGTCGGAGCGATATTCGGGCAGACCGAGGGTCTGCTAGGGGATTCGCTTGACCTTCGGGACCTCCAGAAGACCGGCAGAATGGGCAGAATAGAGGTGGAACTCGCCTCCAAGAAGGGAAAGTCCGAGGGAAAGATACTTCTCCCCTCGTCCTTGGACCAGGTGGAGACAGCGATCCTGGCATCCGCACTTGAGACCATTGATAGGGTCGGTCCCTGCAGGGCGAAGATAAACATCAAGGGAATTGATGACGTAAGGATAAAGAAGAAGCAGAAGATAATCGACAGGGCCAAAGAGCTTCTGTCTGACATGCTATCGCAGACGAAGGTCTCGGGCCTGGATATCGCGGACTCGGTGAGGCAGGCTGTTCAGGTCGATGAGGTCGTCCTGTACGGGCCTGACAAGTGCCCAGCCGGGCCGAATGTGGACTCCTCGGATGCGATAATCGTATGTGAGGGTAGGTCTGATGTGATCAACCTCCTCAAATATGGCATAAAGAACGCCATCGCGGTGGGAGGTACATCGGTACCACAGACCGTGAAGAAGATCTCACAGGAAAAGGTGGTTACCGCTTTCGTGGACGGGGACCGCGGTGGAGAGCTGATCCTCAGGGAGCTGTTCCAGGTCGCCGAGATAGATTTTATCTCACAGGCACCCAAGGCACTTGAGGTCGAGGAGCTGACCCAGAAGCAGATCATCAAGGCGCTGAGGAACAAGATACCAATGGACCAGTACGTTGAGATCCACGGTATCCACGTATCCAATGGCAAGAGCAACGATAAGAAAGGGGGCAAGGAACAGAGGCCTCACAAGAAAGAGATGGCGGACAAATCCGTCGACAGAAGGGATCTGAAGGCGAAACCACTCCTCAAGGTGAAGACCGTCAAGAAGATCGGTGCCGAAAAGCCCAAGGTAAGCGTGGTCAACAAGGCGGAGCACAAGGATGTGAACAGATACAAGGACATCCTCAAGACACTATCCGGGACCTTGAAGGCGATGCTCCTGAACAAGGAGGGGGAGGTTGTAAAGGAGCTGGCCGTCAGGCAGCTTGCGGATACGATCAAGACCTCGCCCGACCAGATCCATGCCGTGGTCTTCGATGGAATAATCTCCCAGAGGCTACTTGATATCGCAGTCGAGAAGAAGATCGATTTCCTCGTAGGTTCCAAGAAAGGGAACCTCACCAAGGAGCCCGATGGTATAACGGTTCTGGCAAAGATAGACCTTGATATCTGAGGATTATTGAACGTGGTGTTCAGGACATAAAGGTGAGCCAAGTGGGAAGAAAGGCCGTAAAGAAAAAAGACAGGACCGCCGATATACGGCCTCCCACCCTGGACCCCGTCAAGGGGTTCAAACTGGATGAGCTCATATCCACAACCCAGATATCGATCCCTGCTGACCCCCTTGACCGTGTGATAGGTCAGGAGGACGCGGTGGAGCTGGCGAAGGTGGCGGCAGGACAGAGGAGACACCTCCTTCTTGTAGGCCCACCGGGAACCGGGAAATCAATGATCGCACAGGCACTGGCCCTCCACCTTCCCAGGACGAGGAGCCAGATATACGTGATATCCAATCCGGAATCACCCGAAAGGCCTTTCATACAGATCAAGAACCAGCAGGAGGTGCAGGAGGAGGAGGCCAGGAGGACCCGGGCCAAGGAGAAACTGATCTCCCCTGTGGACGCTCCGGTGAGCGTGGCAGAGAAACTGGGGTACAGATGTCAGCATTGTGGAACCTATTCTCCAATAGGACAGGCCACCTGCCCCAACTGCGACAAGCCCAAGCAGGCGGGTAAGGACCAGAGGATCACAACTGCATCTCTGGACCTCTCAAACATGTTCAAGGGTATCGAGGATATGTTGAAGGTCACCCTGAATCCAGGCAGTGCGGCCGGGAAGAAGGTGCAGACGACGAGGATGGTGAACGGCGTTGAGGAAGTTGTCGTTTACGAGAGCGCAGGACCCAGGATAAGG
>JAGLEG010000285.1 GCA_023145185.1 Thermoplasmata archaeon | reverse complement strand
ATCCACGCGTCAAAGTTAGGCTGTATCTACTGAAGGGCTTGATCCACGGTGGGTTCGATACCAGAAGGGGCCGTTTTTACATCCTTTAACGCAGTTGGATCTTCGTGGACCAGGGGTTCCTCGACCGGAGTGAAAACCGTTTCGTCCAACGCTTCCACCGGTGGTCCGACATCATCGATCTGATCGATCTCCACCTCCGTGGGGGCCCCTTCCGCCTCGGGAGGTTGAACACCTTCATCGGGAGATGCCCCCTCGGTGACCGTCCCCTCCTCAACGGATGTCTCCTCTTCCCCGGGGACCAGAGCAGCCGGCAGGGTCGGGGCCTCATCTGCAGCTACCATTCCCTCTGGCATGGGTGGAGGGGCCATCATGATCGGCGGCCTGGATGCCCTCCTTCGGGATGTGACCACGAACAGGACAAAGAAGCCGATGACGGCGAGAAGTAGCAGGGCGATCAGTATCAGTGCGATAATCATCGGGGTCGACGAGCTATCCTCATCCACCTCATCGGGCGGATCGTCATCCACAATGGGTTCGGAGGTGTTCAGCTCAAGGGACCCGTTCCAGTACAGGATACGGCCCTGATCGTCCTTCAGTACCAGAGAGATCCCCGTGGGGATACGCTCCACTTCGGTGCCCAGATACCACAGCAGGGCCCCCACCGATATCAGGTCGACCTGAACTATCGTCCCGTTGCCGTCCGTAAGCTCCGCCGTAATGCTCTCTGGCAGGGAACCGCCAGCACCTGATAATATCAGTACCTCGACCAATACGGACCCATCATCCTCCAATGAGACGGAGACGTCGCTCACCTCCTGAGGCTCGCTGCACAGGGCGAATATATCTTCGATCACAACTTGGTCCATGCCCATCTGGTCATCCGTCAGGGTCAGTTCAAGAGAGTATCGGCCCAAGGGCCAATCCATATCGGTCCTGATGTCGAATTCGAACAGGGAACCGCCTCTTTTGGAGAACATGATATCCCTCACGGCCTCTCCGTCCGGGCCTATGAGCGTCCCGTCCAGATATAGGCCGAAACCCGGATCGTCCCTATCTTCCACGGCAATTCGGACCGTGACCGTGTCCCCCCTCAGGATGTCGGATCCGATCTCCACGTCGGTCTGGAGGTATTCCAGGGCCGCATCTCCGATCTCGGGGGGGATATTGTGAACGGTCAACGCGTCCTCAAGTGTCACCAGGCCATCCGCCCATTCATCGTCCTCGAACGAGAATATCAGGTCGTAGAGACCAATATCGAGTTTGGAGCAGTTGATGGTCAGCTCATACTCCTGCAGATGTTCAAGGGAGAGCACATGAGCTTCCGCAGCACCCTCGGCCTCCGTGCCCTTGGGCCCCCACAGGGTGACCTTGGCGCTCCTGGCGGGCTGGCCCTCCGGGTCGCTGAAGATGAGGGTATAGGAGACCTCATCCAGTCGGGAGACGTTGAAGGGGCCGCCCTCTATGGTGCCGTTGGGTGGCTCATTGAAGGTGGAAAGTGAGGAGTCCCA
>JAGLEG010000284.1 GCA_023145185.1 Thermoplasmata archaeon | reverse complement strand
CCCGAATTCCCATCTGAAATATTCGACGCTATCGCCTTCCAGGTCCACCACGTTGATCGCCCTGAACTGTATGGGGAAGCCGGATACGATCTTGCTATCCACGAGGATATCCGCGGTCGGCGCCCTGTTCCGTATGTAGGCCGTAAGCGATCTGTTGTTGTAGTTCCTCGAATCGGTAGCGCTCACGTTCACCAGATATATGCCATCGTTCGAATAGACGTGTTCGACGCTCCTCCCGTAGAGCAGGGTCCCATCTCCCATGTCCCAGGTGATGTTCACATCCTCCCCCTCGGGGTCGTAACACTCCACAATGGAGAGGGATATCAAGGTGTTCTTGAATGAATTGACGTTCCCGCCTATGGTCAGGACTGGGGGCGTATCCTCCTCCACGATCACGGTCAACGTATCGCTGTCAAATAGCGCCCCCAGGAAGACCGAGAGGGTCACTGTGTAGGTTCCGGGGATCTCGAACAGGTGGGCGACGGTGATCCCCGACGCCTCGTTGATGATCCCGTTCGCCGCATTGAAGTCCCAACTGTATTCCATCTCCTCTCCCTGCGTCTGGTAGGAGCCGGAACCATCGAACATCACAACCTGGTCCCTGTACTCGGTCCGATCCTCGCCCGCGTTCGCTACAGGCTGGTCAGGAAGATATGGGATGGTAATGAAACAGAACTCATCCAATGTGATCCTGATATCCGCGTATGTGGTCTCCACCTGCCTTATGTACAGCCGAACCTTGCCGGGAGACATGACGGGAAGGTCCCCCTGTATCACGTCAGAATCGACATTGATATCCTCCGATCCGTCCGGCAGGATCTCCACGGGGGGGAACCACGCCTGTGAGTCAGAGGCCTCATCCGGGTCCATGAAGAAGGATATGTAGATCTCAAGGGTCGCCTTGGCGCTTCCGTGATTGTATGCGGAGAGGGAGATCGACGCATGGTCGTTGCCGGCCGGCCTGCCGACGATATCGTCGATATCGAACATGGCCCAATCGTATCCCGAGTGGTTCTTCAGGTAGATGACCCCGGGTCCGGTCGACTCCTCCACGAGATCCATGCTCTCCGTGGGATAGAGGGCCATGTAGATGTTGCTGTCCAGCACTGCCTCCGCTCCCGGGGTATGTGAGAACATGCTCGATCCGGCAAGGACCAATATGATGATAGGCAGGATGACCTTTATCCTCTCATCGATTCCCATTTGGGTTCTCCTCTCCGGGAGAATGAACTGAAAGGGTAATTAAACTTTCCAGCCTGCGCTCACATTTCCAACGTCGGGATATCCTCCCAGGTCCCGTCGTAGATCCTCTCCACAAGCGCCTCGGCACCCTTCCTCACCGGATCGGTCATCTCATTGAACAGGCCGAGGTCCATCGCCTGAACCCCTATCAGCTCCACCCTCTCCTTGTGCTCCTGGAGCCTCTGCATTATGAACGACAGGGGCATCGAATGCGTGTTGGGCATGGGAACGCCGATGGCATCCCTGCCCAACCTGAAAACGGCTCCCGGCTTCCTCTCAAGGTCCACGGCGTCGATAAAGAGCACGATGTCTGCATCCGAGTTCCTGATGGGCTTGGAGAAGTTCTCCGGCATCACGTCGGCGTCGATGACATCTATATGCCCCCAGGAGGGCTGCCCCTCCTTCTCCAACCTATCATTGAGGAGATCGCAGACGTGGGGGCCAACGAGGTCGTCTCCGCGAAATCTATGGCCCACGCCAACTATCATGAGCCTTATTCCCTGGATCATCCCTTGGGCACCTTCTCCCAGTCGCTGAGGAACTTCTCCATCCCTATCCTGGTAAGTGGATGCTCGATCATCTGGATCAGCACCTTGTAAGGTATCGTCGCTATGTCCGCGCCCGCCTCGGCGGACTCAAGGACGTGGAGAGGGTGCCGAACCGACGCGACTATGATCTCGGTCTCCATGCCGTAAATGGAGAATATGTTGGAGATCCTCCTGACGAGCTCCATGCCGTATTCGGTGATGTCGTCGATCCTCCCCACGAACGGGGAGACGTAGGACGCCCCCGCCTTGGCGGCCAGAAGCGCCTGGTTTGCCGAGAATATCAACGTGACGTTGGTCCTGATGCCCAGGTCACTGCACATCTTGGTGGCCTTGAGTCCCTCCAGGTTCATGGGGATCTTGATGACGATGTTCTTGTGGATCGTGGATAGCTTCTTCGCCTCCTCCACCATATCCTCTGCGTTGGGAGAGATGACCTCGGCGGAGATGGGTCCATCCACGATCTGGCAGATCTCCTCTACAACGTCCTCGAACTTCCTTCCCTCCTTTGCGATCAGTGAGGGGTTCGTCGTTACGCCGTCTATGACCCCAAGCTTCGCGCCTTCCCTGATCTGATCTATGTTCGCCGTGTCAAGAAATAGTTTCATCCTATCACCTCTTCATTGATACCGTATATTTTGCCTTCTCCACCAGGTGGTCGACCTTCAGCCCGTAGGCCTCCATCAGCTCCTCGGATTCGCCGGACTCCCCGAAGACGTTCGGGATGCCCACCCTGCTCTGGGGAACCGGGGAGGAGTCAGCAAGGACCTCCGCCACCGCAGAGCCCATGCCCACGATCATGTTGTGCTCCTCTGCGGTCACGATGGCCCCCGTATCCCTGGCGGCCTTGATTATGGTGTTCTTGTCGATGGGTTTGATGGAAGACATGTTGATGACCCTTGTGGAGATATCCTCCCTCTTGAGCACCTTGGCGGCCTCCAGGGCCTTGCTCACCATAAGGCCCATCGCGATTATCGTGACGTCATCTCCATCCTTCAGGGTATCGGCCACTCCGATCTTGAACTCGTGGTCCTCATCGTATATCACGGGGGTGTCCGTCCTTCCCAGCCTCACATAGAAAGGGCCAGGGGTCTCCGCTATCTTCATGATAACGCTTTTCGTTTCGTAGTAATCAGCAGGTGCGATGACCGTCATGTGGGGGATCACCCTCATCAGGGCGAGGTCCTCATGCATCTGATGGGATGCCCCATCGCCTCCCACGGTGATCCCGGCATGGGTGGCCACTATCTTCACGTTCAGCTTGGGATATGCGATGGACTGCCTGATCTGATCGTACGCCCTTCCCGTGGCGAACATGGCAAATGTGGATGCGAACACGATCTTGCCAGTTGTTGCAAGTCCCGCGGATATCCCCATCATGTTCTGCTCTGCGATCCCCACGTTGAAGAATCTCTCGGGGAAGTCGCTCCCGAACTGGGCCATCTGTGTGGACCCGGAGAGGTCCGCGTTCAGCGCGACGACCTGGCTGTACCTCTTTCCCAGCTCCTTGAGGGCCTCCCCGTAGCCCGGCCTCATGTTCTTCAGCTCCCAGGTCATCAGACATCACCTCCAAGCTCTTTTAGGGCCTGTTCAAGCTCATCGTCGCTGGGCGCCTTCCCGTGGAACTTGAGGGACCCTTCCATGAATGAGATCCCCTTTCCCTTTACCGTATTGGCGATAATGATCGTTGGTTTTCCGTGGATCCTGGCGGCCTCCTTGAAGGCCATGAGGATCTCCTTGAGATCGTGGCCGTTGACCTCGATAACGTGCCAGCCGAATGCCTTGAACTTCGAATAGATAGGGGAAAGGGACATGATGTTCTCGGTGGGCCCATCTATCTGAAGCTGATTGCGGTCCAGAATGGCACACAGGTTATCGACCTTGTAGTGGGCCGCGGCCATGGTGGCCTCCCAGATCTGACCCTCCTGTATCTCCCCATCCCCAAGCATGCAGTACACCCTGTAATCCTTCCTGTCCAGTCTGGCGCCCAGGGCCATGCCGATCGCTATGGAGAGCCCCTGTCCAAGGGACCCGGTGGACATGTCTACACCGGGGGTCTTGTTCATGCTCGGATGGCCCTGAAGCCTGCTTCCGAGCTGACGGAGCGTCATCA
>JAGLEG010000283.1 GCA_023145185.1 Thermoplasmata archaeon | reverse complement strand
CGTGTAGATTGTAGGTCACCTCGTCCGCCTCGACACGAATAAAGGAAGGTTCGACCTTGTTCACCGCCTTATGGAACATCTCCGGTGTGACGTCGTCCAGGTTCCCGAAGGCCTTTTTCACCGTTGGGAGGTATCTCCTCCAGTAGGGGAGGCTTCTTCCAATGATGTTCTCCCAGAACCTCGACTGGGATTCATGGATGCTTGTGGAGACCGGTTCACCAAGTGGGGTATTGTAATGCTCCTCCAGGAAACCCTGTTCGTAAAGCGCGTGGCCCGCCTCGTGAATGCAGGCAAAGAGTGCGGGTTTGATGTTACTATCATCGAATCTGGTGGTGATCCTGACGTCCCTGGGCGTTCCCGTGCAGAAGGGGTGGGTGACCACGTCCATCCTGCCGTGTTCCAGATCGTAGCCCATGTCGGTCACAAGGCTTGTGAACAGTTCCCTCTGCTTTGGGATCGGGAAATCCCGTCTCAGGAAGGAGTCTTCGATCTCAACACCTGACGTGGTGATCTTCTTCACGATAGGCACAAGTTTCTCCCTGAGGTCATGGAATATCTGAGTTACGTATGAGGTTCTGGTGTTGGGTTCGAATCCGTCGATCAGGGCGTCGTAGGGGGTGTCCTCGTATCCGATGTACTCTGCCTCCCTCTTTTTCAGGTCGATTATCCTTGAAAGATGGGGGCTGAACGATGCGAAGTCGTCATCCTTTCTGGCCTTTGCCCATGCCTGCTGGGCGATCGAAGTTGTCTTCTTCAGCTCCCTGACATACTCCTCGGGCAGGGCCCTCGCCAGGCGGTGGCCCCTCTCGATCTCCCTGTGAACTGAACCGGTCCTCCCGTCCAGGCCACCATCCCTGACCCTTTTCAGCAGTGAGGTGAGCTCGTTGGACACCGTCCTCCTGTGGATCATCGCCGAGATGGTCGCCATCTGCTGGGCCCTGTCCTGCACCCCTCCTGGGGGCATGTAGGTCTCCTGATCCCAACCAAGGATGGAGTTGGCGCCCTCCAGATAGCTTGTCTCCCTGTAGTATTCCAATAGCTCTTCATACGGGTTCGCATTCATGGTGATCCTTGGGCCATAGACCCTGGGGCTTGTTAGTTTTTTCCATATCATCCCCTCACGGTTAAATCAAATGAGGGGCATCCAACCGGGATGTTCCTTATAATCGGACACAGGGGGGCCTCGGGAACGGAGCCTGAGAACACCCTGCGCTCCTTCCGGAAAGCCGTGGATATGGGGGCGGACGGTATCGAGCTGGACGTCCATACATGTGCCACGGGCGAGATCGTCGTTATCCATGACGACACTGTCGACAGGACCACCAACGGGTCCGGGAAGGTCTCCGATCTCTCTCTGGACCGGCTAAGGGAGCTGGACGCGGGGTCAGGGGAGAGGATCCCCCTGCTAACCGAGGTGCTGGACCTGATCGGGGGAAGGGTGCTTGTGAACATAGAGCTCAAAGGGGACGACACAGCTCGGGGCGTCGGCTCGGTCATATCGTCATATTTGGGCAGGGGCTATGGGCCCGAAGACCTTCTGGTCTCCTCCTTCAAACCTACGGAGCTCAGCGACCTCATCTCCATCAGGGACGACATCAGGATCGGCGTTCTCTTCGAGGACCATCCGGAGATGTATCTGGATTTTTCCCACCAGATAGGGGCGTATTCGGTCCATCCAGGGAAAGACCTTGTAACCCCTTCCCTGGTCAGGAGAAGTGTGGATATCGGATGCCATGTCCTCGCCTGGTCGGTGAACGATAGGGAGGAGGCTGACGTACTGAGGTCCATGGGCGTCAATGGGATCTTCACCGACCACCCGCAGTACTGGACACGCGGATGAGCGGTATTATCAACCACCTTTGTGATCATCATGCGATGGAACTGGGACTTCTGATCCTGATCGCACTGGTGCTCCTTCTGGCATGCATACTGCAGGGGATAACCGGTTTCGGACAGTCCCTGTTGGCAGTTCCCATATTGATCAGCCTGATCTCCCCCAGAAGCGTCGCTCCCCTGATGCTGCTTGCGGGGACCGTTCTCAATCTGATACTGGCGCTAAATGCCAGAAGGCACATCCGCCTTGGCCGCATATGGCCCCTGGTCCTTGGCGGGATCGTGGGCGTACCATTTGGCATGATGTCACTGCTTATGCTCCCATCCTGGGCGATACGGATAGTGGTAGGAGCTATGATAATTTTCTTCTCCATTGTGCTCATCCTGGGTTTCTCTCTCCGGATCAAGAGGGAGAGGTCCGCCCTTTTCCCCGTGGGATTCGTAAGCGGCCTTCTCAACGGGGCCGTCACCATGAGCGGCCCTCCCGTGATACTGTTCTTCACCAATCAGGAGCTGGGAAAGGAGGAGTTCAGGGCCAATCTGGTGGTATATTTCCTGATCCTTAACCTGTTCACGATACCGGTATTCTTCGCGGGGGGCCTGTTCCATATGGAGATCATCACAGCCTTCCTGCTGGTGATCCCGGTCCTGATCGTCGGCTCCTTTCTGGGGATATACCTCTCTGGAAAGCTCAGCAGGAATATCTTCAGGAAGGTTGCACTGGTCATAGTGATCCTGGCGGGGATATCGTCGGTCATTTCAGGCCTGGGCATGATCTGATCATTTTCTCCGCTTTTTCATCATCTCCCTGCTCTCCAGGAAGTGATCGTAGGCACCCTTGCTCCCCGGGTCCATCAATACCGCCTTGGCCATGTTGATCTTCACCATCTTATCCTCGGAGCCCCTCCTCTCTTCCTCCGAGAGGTTGATCAATTTATCGGGGTGGTGCTTTGCGGCCAGTCCCCTGTACGCCGACCGGATCTGCTTCATGTTGGCCTTTTTCTGCAGGTCCAGAATATTGTAGAAATCGGTGTTTTCGATCTCCTCTGCGGTCATCATGCCATGGCTGGTCCTTATGTGGTCCATGATGATCTTGATATCCTCATGTCCGAACTCGGGCCTGGAGCGGTTCTTCCTCCAGATAATAAAGAACATAAAAAGGATCAGGATAACGATGATGGCCAGTATCCAGAGCATGGACCAGATGAGTATGTTGTCGTTACCCTCATCCTCCTGGTCCGATCTCAGCACTATGGTTCCTATGTCGCTCTCTTCACCTGGTAATATGTTCACGATGAAGGTCTTGTTCTCGTAGTTCAGGGATGAGATGGTGATCGTATATTCTCCCGCCCTCTCCTTCAGTATGAAATAACCCGTCCCGTTGGCCGAGACCTCCTGACCACCATGGACGAACACGTCGGCCCAGGGGATCGGTGTTCCATCCTCATCGATGATAGATCCATAAACGTATCCGACATCCGTTGTGTTGAATGAAAATGAGACGTTTTCCATCTGATTTCCGGCAATATCCGATCCGGTGATCTCCAATCTGTAGCTACCAGCATGATCAAGGGGTGGGTGATCGATCCGTACCATCCTTTCATCTATCCAGTTCAGATCTCCCCCTGTTTCCCACGTGACCATTACGGAGCTCATGTTCATGGGTTCCGAGAATATGATGTTGATATCGACATCTACTTCCACGGGACCCTCAAATGGGTTGAAGGACAACACCGTGGGATCGATGGTATCAACCGTGAAGGAGACCTTCTCCTGCTCTACATTCCCGAGAAGATCATAGACGATCACGGTGAAGGTGTGCTTCCCTTCCTCCAATCCCTCCAATCGGACCTCCGTATCCTGGGTGGTTCCCTCCAGGTTATCCAGATAATATTCGAATCGATCTATTCCAGAGCCCGAATCCCGCCCATCCCAGGAAGCGGTCATATCATTGAAATCGTACACGCCTCCATCCACAGGGAAGATCACATTCAGATCTGGCCTGTATAGGTCGATGAAGAGATCTATTGATGTGGAGTTCTGATTTCCCGCCCTGTCGTAGGCGAACACCCAGTAAGTATGCTCACCTTCCTCGAGGTTGTTCAGAACCACCTTTGTGTTCTTACCGACATCTGTCTGCTGGTCCGGAGCAGGGCCCCAGGTGTAATGGTCAATGCCCGAGAAATGGTCCCGTCCGCTCCATTCCAGCCTGATCACGTCCGCGTTGTAGTAGTACTGGGAGGTTGGCTCGGTTATCTCCAGTTCCGGTGCTGTCATGTCCACCGAGAACCTGTACTCCCCGGTGATGACGTTCCCGGCTCCGTCATATGCCTTGATCTCGATTTTATGTGAACCGTCGTGCAGCCCCTCTGCGGTGAACGTCTCGTTCATGCCCATATCGATCCACTCACGATCGTCTATCCTGAGCTCGTAACCCAGGATGCCGGTCGCATCGTCTTTTGCCCTCCAGCTGATCTCCACGGTGTCGGTCTGGTAATAACCAACGGGTAAGGGAGAGAGCAGTTCCAGCTCCGGGAGGGTTGTGTCGATCACGAAGCTCACCCGATCCTCGGCGGCCCCCCCGTAATGGTCGACCACCCTGACGTCGAAGGTGAACTCGCCCTCAAGTTCAAGCTTCCCGGTATCGTACAGAAGCTTTTGAAAGGAGTATGATCTGGCCTCTCCGACGTCCAGCCAATCGTCATCAAAGAGCCTGATCTCGATGGTGTCAAGGCCCGATTCGTCATCCCATGCCTCCCATCTCAGCTGGAAATTATAGTTGTTAAGGAAGACACCTTCGTCAGGTGAGAGGATATTCACCACCGGAAGAACGGGTGGAGTGGCGATCATAACTGTATTTGAGGTCTTCCCGTTTCCGTAGATCACCGAGGCGGAGATCGCATATACATAGGTGGTTTCCATCCTGGAGGTGAGGTCGAAATGGGAGGTGTTGGAGGGGTCGATGATGGCTATGGGTTCGAGTTCGCCCCCTAACTCGGAGCGGTATAGTGTGTAGTTTTCGATCTCGAATTGGGATCTCGGGGCCAACCAGCTGAGTTCCACGTGCGTTCCGCTCATACGTGCAGACAGGTTCAACGGCCTATCTGGCAGGAAATAGGATTCCGTCAAGGGATATGGGTCCTTGATAGAGCTGCCGGAGTTGATCATATATGGAACATCGACGATGCCATTCTCATCATCATCTGGTTTGGTCCAATCATACCAGTAATTTCCCCTCTGGTTCTCGTACCATAGGTCGTTGCCGGAGACGGAAAGGGCCTGGATCTGGTCCGGGCCGTACTCCTGTGTGGAACCCTGGTTGTGTATAATTGAATTATTGGTGATCCTGTTGCCCATACTGTTTCTTTTGATATCGATCCCATAGCCCGAGTTGTTGGCGATCAGGTTGCCGGATATCTGGTTGCCGTTCCGGTTCTCCACGATGATGCCCACACCCTGGTTATCTGTGATGATGTTACTGAACACATGGATTGACCTATCGTACCAGAGTTGGGTGTAGGACCTGGATACCGCGATCCCATAGATCCCGTTCTTCGAAACGCTGTTCCCTGTCACAAATGAGCTGGACCCACCGACGTAGATTCCCCCCTGGATGTTGTTCGTCACCTCGTTGTAGCTGAGGTCCATGCTGTTGGACCCGACCCAGGAGATGCCAATCCCACCGTAATGGCGGACGACATTGTTTTTGATCGTCTGCCCCCTCCGAGACACCTCGATCCCGTTTCCGGTCCCATTTTGGAGGATGTTCGACTCGATATAGTTGCGATCGCCGTTCAGTAGATATATTCCATCGCCTCCCCCCTCTATGATGTTGGACAATACAGTGTTGTCTAGGCAGGTGTTGAGGTAGATGTTCCTGCTGAAATTTGTGATATTGTTGTCTGTTATCACATTTTGATCGGACTGGCTCAGCAGTATACCATTGTTACCTGTCGTATCGTCGCCGATCATGGTATTGCCAAAAACCTTGTTTCTATCGGCGCCAAATAGGTTGATGTGGATCTTGGAGTGGTTCAATGTGGTTGTGGACACCTCTGTGTCGAGAGTAAAATACAGGATCACACCCGAGCCGAAACCGCTGATATCACAATCCCTCACATCCGAGTCACTATTTACGGCAAATGTGATCCCGCTGCCATCCGTCCTGTCAACGTTATGGGCCGTTGTATTGGATATGGACGTCCTGGTGCCGAAGTTCACGTAGATGCCGTGTTTCGCCTCCTCAATGGTGCATCCCATGATATTTACATCGGATGTGTAATTCAGGTAAATTCCACTGGATCGTCCGGCGATGCTGGTCGAGGTTATGAGGTTGCTGATTGTGCAGTTGTAGATCGTGATATGGCTGGTAGTATTACCTATGTAAATGCCCGCTACCTGTGAGGTCCCATCGAAGGTGTAGTTCGATATGAGATATGGATCATCTTCCGAACCGTCCCCGGGCCACCCGTTGTCGGATGCCTGATCGGATAGGTCGGTCTCATTATCCACCAAAATGTAATTGATGGCAAATGGCCCGGATACCTGCCGGGTGTTGGGAATCTCAACATTTGAGGTATCTGCCAGTATAATGCCATTTAAGCAGACCGTGAAGAGCGTCAAGACTACGGCCATGCTGAAGAAGGTGTATCTCATCCGAATACGGTTAGTCGTATCAATTATAATAAAGGATTTGCCCTAAGTATCGCTATAAGAACTCCTGCAGGCCGTATCCTATCTGCTGTTCAATTGGGTATATGCGTTCATGATCTCCTCATCCAAGTCCTCGCTGGTCATCCCCAACTTCTCACACACGTTATTTTCCCTTAAGGGTGGTCGGTCCCTCTGTACGGTGGTTCGCCTTGTTCCACGCGGCCCTCCCCCGATATTCGATCTTCCGGATCGGAACCTCCTCACGGAATCCATCACCTCTTTCATTTCCGGAGGCTCCTTCTCAATGGCCCTGGGCCTCCTGTAGTATATGAATATGAAGATGGAGGAGACCATTATCAGTGCGAGCGTTAAGGCGATAAGGAGGTTGAGATATCCTTTCCAGTTGAGGATATTGCCCTCTTTTTCGAGAACCAGGTCAATGCTTGGTAAGTTACTCTCCTCGCCCATTCTGATATCCACCTCCATTGCCCTATCCTCGAACCCCTCCTTGGTGAAGAGCACGGTGTATGCCCCCGATGGAAGGGAGAGGTTGAAATCGCCGTTCAGGTCCGATATTATGGTAATTTCATCGATGTGGATCAAGCAGTTCGGGATCGGATGCCCGTTGGAGTCCACCACTTTTCCCCTGAGAATGCCAAGATCGGGGGTGGAGAACATAAAGGATGTCTCCAGGAGATAATTGCCCGACAGGTCCCCCCCTGATATCTGCACGAGATACATGGTGCCGAGCTCGAGATCTTTCCGAGGCCAAACTTTGAGCCAGTTCCCATTCAACCAGTTCACTATTCCAGGGTCCCCGTTGATCCAGACCTTGACCGTCTCCCTCTTCATATCCTCGGAGAACACGACCTCGATGCACCCCGGAGGCTGATCCCCGGGTCCCACAGATGTCAGTATGGCCGCAGTTGGCCTTATCGAATCGATGGAGAATTTGACCGTCACCTCCTCTCTCCTCCCCACCCCATCGATCGCCACAACCCTGAGTGTGTGGTTTCCCTGGGACAGTTCTCCATAAGATCTGTGGGTCAATGAGGTCGCCACGTCTGGCTCACCATCCAGGGAGACCTCATATCCAGATATTCCGCTTCCTGGATCCATTCCCACCCACCCGAATTTGAGGTCATCGCTTTGTGTTACCATCTCACCGTCGGACGGGAAATGGATGGTGACATAGGGGTCATTCAGGTCCACCATGATCGAGAGCAGGAGATCATTGGAATTGCCAACGTTGTCATATGCCAGGATATTGATCAGGTGGAGCCCCTCTTCAAGGTTGGTCACGGCATGATAACCCTCACCATCTGGTTTGATCCACAAATTGCTGTCAACCTTGAGCAGCAGGCGGTCCAGACCGGACAGGTCATCGTGGGAATCCCATTCCAGCAGGATGTTCCTGCTGGCCGAGTAATTCCCGGGGAACTCCGTCCTCATGGTGAGGTGGGGGGCGGTGTTGTCCACATAGAAATGTGAGTGTAGGGTCTTGTGGTTGCCCGCATTGTCAAGGGCGGTCACGGAGATCATGTGTCGACCATCCTCCAGATCGTAGTACATGATCTTGTTCCCCTCCACCAGAAGTTCCTTTTCATCATCCATTTTCACCAGATAATGTGAGATTCCCGAAAGGTCGCTCCCGGAGCTCCATTCCACCAGGAAAGATGATCCCTTCAGGTAGGTGCCAGCCTCGGGAGATATTATTGATACGACCGGGTCAGTCCCATCGAGGAAGAGATAGATCGTATCGGTGGAGTGTAGGCCAAGGTGATCATATACCCTGACAGAGATGGAGTATTGCCCCTCCAACGGATCTATCGAACTGGCGGATATGAGGTGGTACAGGCCATATTGATATCGAAGGCCGACATCGACCCACTCCCCATCGTTGAGTGCCATCTCCACGTGATCGAGGCCGGCCCCTTCATCGTACATCTTCCAGCTGATGGTCAGGTTGAGATCGTTCACGTAGGCTCCATCCACCGGATCGGTTATCTCCACTTCGGGTGGGGTCAGGTTTATCTCCACCTCATACGGAGAGGAATAGAGCTCACTTTCCCAGGTGG
>JAGLEG010000282.1 GCA_023145185.1 Thermoplasmata archaeon | reverse complement strand
CGGTGACCGGCTCCTTCCGAATGTTATAGGCCACGATGATGCGGGAGAGCCTCTCCTTCAGATCGTCCATCCCGGTCGCAAGGCAGAGTATCGCCATTATCTCGCTGGCGGCGGTGATGTCGAAGCGCTCCTCCTGTGGGACTCCGCTTTTCACGCCTCCCAATCCAATCACCATCGACCTTAGCGACCTGTCGTTCATGTCGATCGCCCGATGCCACTCCACCCTCCTGGGCTCCATCTCCAGCTCGTTCCCGTGGTGCATGTGGTTGTTGATCATCGCAGCGAGCAGATTGTGGGCCGCCGAGATCGCGTGCATGTCCCCGGTGAAATGGAGGTTGATATCCTCCATGGGCAGAACCTGTGAATAGCCGCCGCCTGCCGCACCTCCCTTGATGCCGAACACGGGGCCCATCGACGGCTCCCGGATCCCCAGCAGGGCCTTATGCCCCTGAAGCACCAGGGCCTGGGTGAGCCCGATGGTCATGGTCGTCTTCCCCTCGCCCGCGGGAGTAGGACTTGTGGTGGTGACAAGTATCAATTTGCCCATCTCGAACTTCGATATCCGATCCAGCGTGGAGAGCTTGATCTTCGCCTTGTGCCCCCCGTAGATATTATATTCGCCGGGCTTGAGCCCTGCCCTCTGTGCGATCCTCTCTATGGGCTCCAGGCGCGCCCCCTGTGCAATCTCGATATCGCTCATCATGTTACGGTGATACGCCGTCTCGAATAAAAAGGATATCATCGGCCCTGATCCTATCAAAATCACATTCTGCGGTAGTTACATTTATTTCATATATAGTATATGAGGGTAGTACAACGGACCTCCGTCCGATCATGTAAAACATATTGTGGGGAATTCATTTGATACTTCCAAAGGGTACTATCGAGAGTCAGAAGAATGGCGGGGATGAAGCGATCAAGGTGATCATGAACGATATCGCCGGAAAGAAGGTGACCGGATATCTTCTCATCCTTGGAGCGCTGACAGATGACGACGGGTCTGAGCGGAAGATCACGGGCCAGATGGTCTTCAAGGAGGGGGAACCCACCCTCTGTGAGACCACGCTTGAAGGAAAGGCCAACAAGGGGAAGAAAGGCGTTTTCCCCCTCCTCAAGGCCATGACCAGCACGAGCAACAAGATAGAGCTCCACACCAAGATCGACGTCGCACCCCCCATGGCGTTCTTCAAGGAGTGCCGCATCGCTGAAAAAGATGTCAACCTGGACCTCTTCATGAAGGCGATGCAGGATGAGGCACAGGAGAAGATAAGACGGGAAGAGGAGAAGAAGCTCAAACTGGAGAAGAAGGCACAGATCACAACAGATGTCAATGGGTGGATCGAACAGGGCTACGTCCTGAAGGATGTCAAGAAGAAGCTTGAGATGGATTTCGAAAAACTGGATGAGTGGTTCAACACGATCAGCGCCAATATCACCAGGATCGAGGAGATCAAGGCGTGGATAGAGCCGCTCAATGACAGGGAGCTGAAGAGCCTTAAAAAGGAGATCGAAAAGTCCCTTACCTCGCCGGAGAAGATAGAGGAGATCGAAAAGCACGCCTCAGAATTGAAGGAGGCGTATGAGGGCATCAGCGACAAGAGAGGCGAGATGGAGAAATGGTCCAAACTCTGGAAAGAGGAGGGGTATAATACCGCCCGGATCGAGGAGGCCCTTTCCGGCGACGTGGATTCGGCCTGGAATGTCCTCACCGAGTTCATGGACGAGATCCAGCAGCTGAAGGACATGGAAGAGGAGATCGATCAGATCAAGGCCCTGGAAGGAGCCTCCGCATTCCAGACGGAAATGGACGAGATAACGGCCATATCGAAGGACCCCAACCAGATCATTCTCCTGAAGGAGAAGGTGGATACGTTCAGGACGACGATCAAGAAGGAGAAAGCCCAGAAAGAGGAGCTTTTCACACAGGCCCTGGAGTGGAAGGAAAAGGGATTCTCCATTGACGCACTGCTCTCATTGAAAGGTGAGAGGCTGGAGAGGGTGGTATCCGAGTTCAACGCCTTCAAGGAGAACAGCCAGAGGGTCCTGGACATGAGACAGGAGCTGGAGAACATAGACAGAAGGGACATACCCGACCGTATCGACGAGCTGAAAGGGGAGCTCAACGACCCATCTGCGCTACCGGATTACGAGGCCAGGTTCGCCGAATTAAAGGCTGCGATCGAGGATTTCGGCAAACGGAGGGAGGAGCTGAACGTTCAGATCGAGGAGTTGAGGGCGAGAGGTATCATCACCACTTCCATCGATGATAAATTGGACATGCCCATCCCCGAGCTTCAATCCGCCCTGGAGTCGCTGAACGGAAAGGTTGAGGAGCTCGGGCTGCTGGCGACAGAGATCGACCAGATGGATCAGAGATGGATGGAGGATGAGTTCTCGAAGCTGGACCCCCTCCTGAAGGATCCAGATAGGATAGATGAGCTGAAGGAGGACATTTCACGACTGAGGAAGGCCATCTCTGACAGGGAGGAGAGGCGGGGGTTCATAAAGGCCGAGATGGAGACCTGGAGAGAAGAGGGTTTCCCTGTTGCAGAACTTGAAAAGGCCCTCAAGGAGGACCTCAACACCTTCACAGAAGCGTACAACGCCCTCAAATCCAGCATCGACGAGTGCAAGGTCGCGATCGAAAAACTGGATTCCCTGGAGCTTCGGTTCTTCCAGGTCCAGGGCGAGGAGTTGAAGGCCCGGATGAAGGACCCGGGGCAGCTGCCAAAGGCCCTGGGTGAGCTGGAGGGCCTGGAGGCCAAGGTCACGCAGGACAGCGAGACCCGATCGAAGTTCATGGAGAGACTGGACGGCCTGGCGAAAGATGGCTGGGGGATCGATACAGGCAGAGAAGTGCTTCACAGGGTTCCTGCAGACCTGGAGGGGGGAATATCCGCATTTGAGGAGAACATCAAGGGCATTCAGGAGGCGATGGCCGATGCTGCCGGATGGGACGCACTGGAAACAGGGGGGATCAAGGAGGAGCTGGACGAGCTTAATGCGGTGATCAAGGATGTCGACCTCATTGAGGAATCGCTCGCCAAGCATGGAGAGCTGAAACAGACAATAGAGACCAACTCCCAAAGGAGAAAGGAGATGATGGACCTCCTCTCGGAATGGGAGGAGAAGGGGTACATGGTCGATGAGGTGAAGAAGTTCTCACAGGAAAAGATAGAGACCTTCTCTAGCTCATTTGAGGCGCTGAAGGAGAAGATCAACAGACTGGAGTCCTTCCAGCAGACCTTTGATTCGCTGGATACGAAACATTTCCAGCAGGAGGCGGAGGACCTCGAGGAGAAGCTGAACGACCCCAACCTCCTCGATGAGATAGAGAAGGAGATAGGCAGCCTCATCAAGAAGGTGGGGGAGGACCGAAAGAAACGGGACGGATACATCGAGAAGATCGATAAACTGGTGGAGGAGGGCTTCATGGGCGCCCAGAAACTGGCCGAGATCATGGAGGAGGACCTCTCAATCGTGGGCCTGGAGTTCAAGAACTTCGAAAAAGAGGTAGATATGCTCCGGAAATACATGGTATCCACAGGATATCAGCCGCCCGGAGGCTCTGCACCTGCCGGGAAGAAGAATGCCAAGAAGGGGGAGAAGGTGGAAGCACCCTCTTCCATGAAGCTGATCGAGAGGTTCACCTTCGAGAACTTCGTTGTTGGCAGTTCCAACAGGTTCGCAAAAAAAGCGGCAGAGGCTGTTGCTGACCATCCCGCCGACGCATACAATCCACTGTTCATATACGGCGGGTCCGGGCTGGGGAAGTCC
This sequence comes from Thermoplasmata archaeon, assembly GCA_023145185.1. Taxonomy (GTDB): domain Archaea; phylum Thermoplasmatota; class Penumbrarchaeia; order Penumbrarchaeales; family Penumbrarchaeaceae; genus JAGLEG01. The sequence continues at coordinate 4,154 of JAGLEG010000282.1, read as the reverse complement.
CATCTGATCAACTCCATAGGGAACAAGGTCCATTCGGGGAAGAAAAAACTTCACGTGGTCTACACGACCACCGAGAAGTTCATCAACGACCTGATCAACGCGGTCTCCGACGAGGGGTTGGAGGCGTTCAGGGAACAGCACCGCAGGGCCGACGTACTTCTGATCGACGACATAGAGTTCATCTCGGGCCAGGAGGCCACCCAGGAGGAGTTCTTCAACACCTTCAACCACCTGGCAAACAACGGCAAACAGATAGTGATCACATCGGACCGCCCTCCCAAGGAGATCCCCAAATTGACGGACAGGCTAAAGTCCAGGTTCGAGGGTGGGCTGATAGTTGACGTGGCCCACCCGACCATCGAGACGAAGATGGTTATACTCAAGAAAGAGGCCAAGAGCGTGGACCTGATCCTCCCGGAGGAGGTCATCCAACTCCTCGCCGACAGGATAGTTACCAATGTCAGGGTGCTGGAGGGTGCCGTGAAGAGGATCGCTGCCAGGGTCAAGATGGACGGCCGTGAGCCGGATATCGAGCTGGCGGAGGAGATCCTCTCGGACGTTCTTGTCGACGATGATGAGGGCGATATAGAACAGGCCATGGAGGCGCTGAAGGAGAAGATATCATCCCTGCAGGACGATGATGAAGAGGAGACACAGGACCCCGGAAAAGAGAAGCCGGCGGAGGAGGAACCTCCGACGGAACCGGCTGACGATGCAATGGTGAAATGCACGGCATGCAACAAGGACATACCCGCGTCGGCCACGGAGTGCCCGGAGTGCGGCGTCTCTTTCGAGGGCGAGGTCTACGAGTGCCCGCTCTGTCACGCGGAGGTCCCTCCCGGGTCCACCGAATGTCCAGGATGCGGCGCCAAGTTCGAGACGTGAGGGAAACCCATGACCGTCCTTTGGGTGGAGAAGACCTGGATGGATATCCGGGATGAGCTGTCAGGGGGAGCCCCGGTCTTGATCCCCGTGGGCTGCGTTGAGGAACATGGGCCCCACCTCCCAACCGGGACGGATCTGTTCCAGGCATACCACGTTTGCGTTGAGACGGCCAAACGGGTGAACGGCCTGGTCATGCCTCCGCTCCACCACGGCCAGTGCTCCTCGACCCGAAACTTCCCTGGGTCCATATCCCTCTCCGCATCAACGCTCAGGTCAATGTTCCTCGAGATACTGGAGGGGATCGTAAGGTCCGGGGCGGAGCGGATCATGATAGTCACGGGTCACGCTGGATCTGTCCATATGGCCTCCATCAAGGACGCCTGCCGGGAGACCGTTGAAAAGCACCCTGGTCTCAAGCTGTGGTTCCTCACGGATTACGACATCGCCGAGAGGATCATAAGGGGAGATGAGAGGTTCAATCAGAAGGACGGCCATGCCGGTGACATCGAGACCTCAAGAATGCTCCATATCGATCCATCCATTGTCAAGGAGATACCCGTTGGCGGGCCCCCCAGTTTCAAGCCTTTCCGGATCATACCCGACCCCGAGAGCTGTTTCCCGGACGGCCTCATGGCAGACCCCACACTCGCCTCCGCCGATAAGGGCAGGGAGGTCAACGACGCCATAGTGGAGAAGCTGGTGGAGCTTCTCGGGTCCAACTAGCCTGGCTCGTGAACGACCATCACGAAGAGGTCGCCGGATATCGATCTGATGACCGCCTCTACATCCCTGAACTCATTGTGGATCCCGCGTGTGGACCCGAACTCCAGCCTCTCGTTCTCCAGGTCCCACCTCATCCCCTTCACTGAGACAACGCAGTCGCCCCTGGCCGGAAGGATGGAGACGATGCCCTCCTGCTTTCCAAGGGCCATCATTTCCCCTCTCCTCAGGAGATATATCAGATCCATCTCTATCCGGAGCTCAGCCTGAACGTACGGCGGGATCAGAAAGAGAAGATGCGGTCCGGAGAGCACGTGATCAAGCCTTCCCCTCCTCCCCCCGCAGATCACCAGGCGGCCGGGCTCCATGGAGAGCGCCTTCCGAACGGCGATCTCACCGTCTGTCAGGTCCTTGTCGGGAGAGAATAAGGTGACCGTTACACCGGAGGCTTTAGCCTGTTCCAACACCTCTGGAGAGATGGAATCCATGTCCCCGACAAGGTGATCGGGTACGGTGTCCCTCCCACTTAGCGAGAGGTATCCCGAGTCTGCACAGATGATGTGGTCGAACTGGTCGATATCCTCGGGTACGCTCGCACCTCCCAGCAGGATCAGCACGGATGACATCTATCTCCTCCTAATCACCATCGGGGCCAGAAAGACGATCACCGCTGCGAAGAGGATGATCAGCGCGGTCCAGACCAACCAGGGCTTGGAGCCCTCATCGACCCCATCACTATATCCCATTTCCCCGGGCCCCTCCTCAACTGCCCCGACCTCATGGGCGATCGGAGACTCATCCTGTGAGCTACCACCATGGAGAACATAAGGGATGTCAACGATCCCGTCAGTGTCGTTATCAGGCCCGGGCAGGTCGGACCAGAGGTTGCCCCTGTTATCACCAACCCAGATGGTCCCGTCCCCCTGGTCTCTGGCCTGAACGAATCCCCTGTTATTACCTATGAACCAATTCTCCCATACCATATTCCCATTGGACCTCTCCTCAACGCCCACCCTGTTCCCAATTATCACGCCGTAGCTGGACCCGTTTGAGATCTTGTTACCGATTATCCTGTTATTGGGAGATGAGAAGATGGACACGCCCTCATCATTGGACTCAAGAATAGATCCAAACAGCCGATTATATTGAGATCGGTAGAGATGGACCCCTTTGAAGTTCGATCTCAGCTTGCAGTTATCTATGTGGGTGAAAGTGGCATTGCTCAGGGAGATCCCATTGGTATTGCTTCTGAAAGAGCAGAATTCTACCCTGTTCAATTCAGATCCGATCACATACAACCCGTTCACGTTCCAGCCCATGGAGCATCCGCTCAGGTAATTGTCATCGGACCCATACAAAAGGGAGACGCCCTCCCCGTAGTTGAGGTCGAAAGAGCACTCCTTGATGGTGTTCCCCGACGAATTTAACATGGTCAGTCCACTTGCAACTCCCAGGACCCCACAGTTGTTCGAAGAGCTCGAATCCACTATCTGGTTGTTGTTCGAGTCGTGGAACCTCATCCCGTAGTAGCCGTTCCATTCCGCACTGCAGTTGACCATCATGCTGTCGTTGATATTGAGAAGATACCCCGTATGGGTGGATGCTACGTAATTGTCCCAAAGGGAGATCCTGCCGGATGAGCTTATGTTGATCCCCGTTCGCGTCTGATAGACCTGGCAGGAACTTATCGTGATGTTGGTGGAGTTCCTGACCTTAATCCCCGAAACGTAATTCCTCATCCCGTAGACCACCACGCAGTTCCTTATGACCAGGTGCTGTGTGACGTTCTCGATAACGATCCCATCGGTGACGCTGGAATTGACCACGACCCCCTCGAGGATGAAGGGGTCGTCGCTCGTCCCCGAACCTGATGATATCCCATTGGTCCCGACCTCCATCACCCCCATGATCCTTATGGGGGAATGGAATGTGACCTGACCATTTACATCACCTTCAGAAGAGATCATAATAAACGATGAGAGAAGCAGTACCACTGCAATTAATGATGCCACGAATGTTTTAAATGTTATTATCCGCCACCATTCCATATGTGAGGATGGGCACTTACGATAATAAATCCCCACTCCCGGATATTCCGGCGAATCCCATGGTGCAGTACCTGACCACACGGTAACTACGTAATAAGTTATATATCAAAGAAGAGGGGATTACAAAAACGACCGGAACAGGTGTTGACCCATTATGCATATCCCTACAAGGACCGTGATGATCGCTTTTCTGATGATATCCCTCTCCCTGGTGTCCCTTTATACATCGGGAGCACCGGGCGGAGATGTTCCAGCGGGAGAGGTGACGTTGGTCATCTCGATCCCGGAGCCAGTGATCGAGGTGAACGGGGAGTCGACGATACTGATCGACGGTTGGGGTGCCTCCTCGGTACCCGGAACGCCGGAACTGCCCCAGAGGAGCCTGTATCTACCCTGTTATGAACCGGAAGGGGTGGAGATCGAAAGGATCCAGCTTATCGGCGAGAACAGGGTCCATCTTCAGGGCCCTGTCCGCACTTCAAGCCCGATAACTGTGAACGG
>JAGLEG010000281.1 GCA_023145185.1 Thermoplasmata archaeon | reverse complement strand
TCGGTCAGGGATGCCGGATCGCCTGTTCCATATCCCTGTATGAGCTTGATCCCCTCGGTGACCACCTTGAGCGCGCTGGTCCTTGCGTAGGTCCTCGCCATGGCCTGCCAGGCCTCCCTGTCAAACCTCACACCCTTGGAATATGTCTCCTCCGAGGCCTTTTTACAGAACACCGTTGACGTCTCCGCGAAGGTTGCCAGCTCCCCAAGGCGCATCAGTACGTGCTGGTTCCTGGTGAGCTTTTGAAGCCTGCACTCCTCGAATATGTGGTTGAGTGCAGATAGCGCCAGAGCGGCCATATCTGCCCCCACATCGGAATCTTTCGAATGTAAGACCATGGTCTCCTCTGCCATGTTGGTATAATATTTTGACCTCGACTTGAGGTGTTCCTGCCACCGGTTCCTGGCGATGGTCATCTCCAGGACCTCCGAGGTACCCTCGTAGACCTGCGTTATCCTCACGTCCCTCCGGACCTTCTCCACGAACATCTCCCTGACGTAGCCATACCCGCCGAGAGCCTGCATGGAGGCGTCTGCGGCCTCGTTCCCGGCCTCGGACGCGGAGAGTTTGGCTATGGCCCCCTCTGTCTGAAGCCCCTCGCCCTCCAGGTCCAGCCTCTGGGCCACTTCCTCGATGTACGCCCTGGACGCTTCGAGGCGCACGGCGTGGGGGACGATCAGCTTGTGTGTGTACCCCTGTTTCTCCGACAGCGGCCCACCGGCCTGGATCCTGCCCTGACTGTAGCTCACGGCTTTGCCCAGGGCCTCCCATCCGCAGCCAAGGCCGAAGGCCGCGACCATTATCCTCGTCGCTCCGAAAACGGCCTGCGCCTGCGCAAGTCCCTGGCCTTCCTCCATCCCCACCAGGTTCTCGGCCGGTACATACACCTCATCCATGGAGAAGGCTACGGTGTTGGACGCCCTGATCCCGTGCTTCTCCTCGGGAATGCTCAGCTCCAATCCCTCGGAACCGCCCTCCATGACGAACCAGCCCACGCCCTTGGGGTCCTTGGCCAGGATAAGATACATGTCCGCGAAACCTGCATTGGATATCCACTGCTTGTTGCCGCTCAGCTTGTAGCCCACCACCTTCCCATCCTCCTCCACCGGCACCGCCCTGGTCTTGAGCGATCCCAGATCGCTGCCCGCCTCGGCCTCGGTGGCCCCGTAGGCGATGAGGAGGCCCTCCTGGGCCACCCTGGAGAACCACTTCTGCTTCTGCTCCGGCGTGCCCCCTACCCTTATGGGATCCATCCCAAGGAAGGTCGCAAAGACGGCGGTGGCCACGCCGAGGTCAATGGATGCAAGCAGTTCACAGATCCGGTACATGTCGTAGTTATTTGCACCGAAGCCGCCGTACTCCTGTGGGATGAGCAGAAGGTGGACCCCCAGTTTGGCGGGGTCATACATCTCCTTTATCTTCTCCTTGGGAAGGTGGCCCTCCCGGTCCACCTCCAGCAGATATTCCGGCGATAGGTTCTTGTTGGCGAACTCCCTGATCGTTGCGAGCATCATCTCCCTGGATTCATCATCAAGTCCTGACATGGTGCGTACCCCCCAGAGCACTCCCCTTCCAAGGTAGAGCCGGGACCACAGCTCGATCCCACTCTCTCCGGCTATCCGGCTAGAATGTTATGTTTTATATAAGTTTTAATAATCTTGACGGAAAAGGCCATGGAAGGGTTTAATATCGTACTTTTCCATTCTCGGGCATGGAATTCGAACTGACCGACAGGCAGAAGATGACAAGGGACATGGTCAGGGATTTCGCCGAGAGGGAACTGGCCCCAATAGCCGCAAAGACCGACAGGGATGAGGTCTTTCCCGAGGGGACCATAAGGAAGATGGGCGAGTTGGGCCTCATGGGGATCATGATCCCTACGGAGTACGGCGGGGCGGGGATGGATGCGGTGACCTACGCCACCGTGGTGGAGGAGATATCCAGGAAATGCGCATCCACCGGCGCGATCACATCGGTCCACAACTCCTTCCCGGGGTGGATGATCCTCAAGTACGGCAACGAGGAGCAGAGGAGAAAGTACATCCCGGACATCGCCTCGGGGAAGATGTTGGGTGCGTTTGCGGGGACCGAACCCAATGCGGGCTCGGACCTTGGTGCCATGACCACGACGGCCGTTCTGAAGGGAGACACATATATAATCAACGGCACGAAGACCTTCATCACGGCAGGCCCGATATGTGATGTGGTCATCGTCTTTGCGATCACAGATAAAGAGGCGGGGACCAGGGGCATCAGCACTTTCATCGTGGAGAGCGGATACAAGGGGTTCACCGCAGGCCCCCCCATGGAGAAGATGGGGATAAAAGGGTCCCTCACCTCGGAGATCATCTTCGAGGATATGGAGGTGCCGAGGGAGAACCTCCTGGGAAAGGAAGGGGACGGCTTCAAGATCGCCCTTGCCAGCATCGACGGGGGGAGGATCGGCATAGCCGCCCAGGCCGTGGGCATAGCCCAGGCGGCCCTGGACGAGTCCATCATCTACTCCAAAAAGAGGGTCCAGTTCGGAAAGCCCATCGCGTCGTTCCAGGCGATACAGTGGATGATAGCCGAGATGGCCACGAGGATAGAGGCCGCGAGGTTCCTGGTCTACAGGGCAGCCCTGATGAAGGATAGCGGGAAGAGGTTCAGCAAGGAGGCCGCGATGGCGAAGCTGCTTGCGGGAGAGACGGCCGTCTGGTGTACGGGCAGGGCGATCCAGGTCCACGGCGGCAACGGCTACATGCGGGAGTACACGGTGGAGAGGCTTTATCGGGACGCCAAGATCACCGAGATCTACGAGGGGACGTCCGAGGTGATGAAGATGGTGATCGCAGGCTCACTGCTGAGATAGGAACATCTATAACATTTCCTGAACATCGGTCATTTCAACACGGTTGTCAGGATCTCCTGCGCTGCCGAGTACGGGTCGGTCTCTTTGGCATATATCCTCTCCACCAGCTTCTCTATCCTCTCCTTGAAAACGGACTCATCAAAGATGAGGTTCATAAGCCTCTTCCTGACTATCTCCACCAGCTCGGCCTCGTACCTCCTTCTTCGATGCTCCTCAAATGCGGTGCTCTGCTTGAGAAAGGCCTGATGGGCATCTATCTCATCTACAAGCTCCGAGACCCCCTCTTGCTCCTTGGCCACAGTTGGAACAATGGGCACTCCCCGCTCCCCGGGCATGTGTGAAATCTCCACCATCGATGAAAGCTCCGCCATGATCCTCTCGAAACCGGGCCGGTCCGCCTTGTTCACCACGAAGATATCAGCGATCTCCATTATCCCCGCCTTGAAGGCCTGTATCGAATCGCCCAGCCCGGGAACGGTTACGACAACGGTGGTGTCGGCGATCTTGATTATGTCCACCTCCGCCTGTCCCACACCCACGGTCTCTACGATTATAACGTCCTTGCCGGCGGCGTCAAGGATCTCCACGACGTCGTAGACGGCGCCTGTCAAGCCACCCAACATTCCCCTGGTGCCCATGCTCCGTATGAATATCTCGGGATCGGATGTGATCGACATCATACGGATCCTGTCGCCCAGGAGCGCCCCCCCTGAAAAAGGTGATGTGGGATCGATCGCGATGATCCCCACGGTTCTGCCCTTCCTCCGGTATTCCATGGCGATCTCCGCGATAAGGGTGCTCTTTCCCGCGCCCATCACCCCGGTGATGCCTATGACCTGCGCCCTTCCGCTGGACGAGTGCAGTCGGCCCATTGCCTCCGCGGCGATCGGCGAGCTGTTCTCCGCGTGGGTGATCAGCCTTGCGATGGCCCTCTGCTCACCCCTCATGACCCTCTCTGCGAGGTCTTTCATCTTTTCACGTTCTCCTTGATGAACGTCACGATATCCTCAAGGGGTGTTCCGGGCCCGAATACGCCGTTCACCCCCGCCTCCTTCAGGCCAGGGACATCCTCCTCGGGTATGATACCTCCACCCACAACGAGAACATCAATCATGTCACGCTCCTTCAGGATCTTCGTAACATCCCTGAACAACGTCATATGTGCACCGGAGAGCAGGCTCAGCCCGACAACGTCCACATCCTCCTGCAGGGCGGTGTTCACTATCATCTCCGCGGTCTGATGGAGGCCGGTGTAGATCACCTCCATGCCCGCGTCCCTCAGGGCCCTCGCGACCACCTTTGCTCCCCTGTCGTGGCCGTCCAGGCCGGGTTTCGCCACAAGCACACGGATCTTTCCTTCCATTTCAAAACACCTCCATGATCGATCAGAATATCGCAGGCTCCTCGTATTCGCCGAAGACGTCCCTTAGCACCTGGCACGTCTCCCCAAGGGTGGCATGGGCGTGAACACAATCCAGTATGTACGGCATCGTGTTCTCATCCCCCTCCGCCGCCCTCCTGAGCCTCTCCAGGGCCTTTTCCATCTTTCCGTTATCCCTGTCCTTTCTCAGCTTTTTAAGCCTGTTCAGCTGTATCTCCTCTCCTTTCTCGTCCATCCTCAGGATCGGTATCTCCACCCTGTCCTCCATCTGGTACTTGTTGACCCCGACGGTTATCCTATCGCTCCTCTCGTACTCCTGCTGAAGCTTGTAGGATGCCTCCGCAAGCTCCCTCTGGAAGAATCCCCTCTCTATGGCAGGTATGACCCCGCCGAACTGCTCTATCCGATCGAAGTACCTCATGGTCTCCTCCTCCATCTTATCGGTGAGCCACTCCAGATAGTACGAGCCACCAAGCGGGTCCGCCGTGCTGGCGACCCCGGTCTCCTCCTCTATGATCTGCTGGGTCCTGAGGGCGAGCCTGACCGCCTTTTCCGAGGGAAGTGCGAGGGCCTCATCCATTGAGTTGGTGTGTAGAGATTGCGTTCCCCCCATCACAGCGGCAAGGGCCTGGATCGCCACCCTGACCAGGTTGATCTCCGGCTGCTGAGCGGTGAGGCTCACACCTGCCGTCTGGGTGTGGAACCTCATCAACATGGACCTCTCCTTCTTTGCGCCAAGGTCCTTCATCCCATTGGCCCAGATCCGCCTTGCGGCCCTGTACTTGGCGATCTCCTCGAAGAAGTCATTGTGGGCGTTGAAGAAGAAGCTCAGGCGCGGCGCGAACTGGTCGATGTCCATCCCCCTCTCCATCGCGGCCTTCACGTAGGCGAAGCCGTCTGCAAGCGTAAATGCAAGCTCCTGGACGGCGGTTGATCCGGCCTCCCTGATGTGGTAGCCGCTTATGCTTATAGTGTTCCACCTGGGCAGCTCCTTGAACCCGAACTCGAAGGTGTCCACCGTCAGCCTCATCGATGGGGCCGGTGGGAATATGAACGATTTCTGGGCGATGTATTCCTTGAGGACGTCGTTCTGGATAGTACCCCCAATCTGGCTCCGGGGGATGTTCTGGTTGTCCGCGTTGGCGATGTAGAACGCC